>CAYXWE010001071.1:0-1502 GCA_964468145.1 uncultured Pleurocapsa sp. | reverse complement strand
ACTAATAAACCTGCAAAACCGAGATCGAAAGCCAGTAGCAGTAAAACACCCGTTGCAGGTACTTTTAAAGCAAAAAAGACTCCCATCACCGTAATTACAAAAGCCATGACGCGAGTAAGTAACAAAAGTCTGTCTCCTGCTGCATTATGGTTGTCAGAACGAATACCAATTATATTGTGAGCGATTACTGAAGAAGTCCCCAAAATTGCGCCATCGGCAGTAGAAAGGGAAGCAGATAGAATTGCCACAATTACCAATAAACCTAATAAAGGAGGAATGATATCGCTGAGTAAAGCATAAAGAATGGGACCATTGGGTGTAATACCCGCATCAGCCAAAATTTGCGGTGCAGAAAGAGCAATTAATGAAAACGGTACGCCAATAATTATTGTGCCAGCGCAACCAATCAAACAAGCTCTCTGGGCAGTTTCGGGGCTTTCAGCAGCAAAGATACGAGCCATAAAATCAATCGCCACAATATCTCCTAGTCCCAATGCTAGCAATGTTGCCCAATTAATGGCTGCCCCAGCACCAGGATTGCTCAACTGAGCTAAAGCCAAAGGACCAGTATCCGCAGGTATAGCTAAACCGAAATTAGCAGTCATAAAGAAGAGCAAACCCATCGAACCAATAAAAGCAATTCCTACTTGAATTGCATCGGTATACGCTACGGCAAATAGCCCGCCACTAGCAGTATAGATAAAAACAACAATGGCTAATAGCATTACCCCTGCGGTATAACTCGTACCGAGAAAGGCTTCAAATAAATATCCTCCCGCCACTAAATTACCCGCCAACAGAAAAGAAAAACTCAGCACCATCAAGCAAGATGCTACTACTTCCGTTAGATGGTTGTATTTAACTCGATAAAAGTCGGGTAGGGTAATCAAACCCATGCGGTTCATTGGTTTGGCAAAAAACAACGCAGTTAAAAACAAACAAAGTGCCAGCCCTAAGGGTAAAGAAGCTCCCGCCCAAAAACCAAATTCTGCTGCTAAATCTGTATTCCCTAAAGTGGCGTTGGAATCTACCGACTGCGCCATCAAAGTGGCTGCTGCAAGAGGTAATACCAATCCTCGTCCTGCAACTAAATAATTTTCACTGTCGCCTTTAACCTGTTTGGCTGCCCAGATTCCAATTCCCAACGTGGCAACCAGAAAAACAATGATGCCCCAAAATAAAAGTTTTTCTGTCATAACTCCTCTTAATCGATATTCAACTTGACAAGATTTTGTTTTTATTAGGGAGGATGAAACATTCACCTCTACTTGATGGAAGTTTTACCAACCAATATCCTTGATTAATAAAAAAATACTTGTCAGACCTGCTTGAACCATCGTTCTAAACCCTCGCTTGCTTTTCGTTGATTTCCGATAAAAGTCAAATTAAAATTCAATAGGACAATATACTTCTCACCAGGCTTTGATTGATATGATACGTAAAATTATATATACATTTTATTATTATTGGCGATAATAGTATCACTTTGTAACATTTACCTG
>CAYXWE010001070.1:0-1502 GCA_964468145.1 uncultured Pleurocapsa sp. | reverse complement strand
CTTCTTTTCCCGTACCTACTTCTAGAGCAAAACCAGACCATTTAACACCCCCTCCGTAGCTAAGGTCGCCCTCTTGTGTTCCTACTGAACCCCAAACTTCTGGTAAGATTTGACTTAAAGCTGGATTGGACATTCCCAAGGTCAAGCAAGCGACAGAAAAAGTGGAAACGGCTAACCTTGAAAGCTTTTTACGGTAATTAAACATTACAAGATATCTTACTGATTGGTGTTAATTTCTAGAGTTTGGCACTTCTCCGTGAAATTGACCATTAGCTCGAACCACTTTTGCTCGAAAATTATTTAACTAATTCTAGTTCCCTGTCTTTATTCTTCGCTTCAGACTTATCGTAATCCGCATAAATAGCAGTTTTACCAGTGATAAGTCTCGCACCCCTACCTAAAGTGATATAATTCCAAGCCCACTGCAACATTACAACTAACTTATTATCAAATTCAATCAAATAATAAATGTGGGCGAATACCCAAATCAGCCAAGCGAAGAAACCCGAAAGTTTAGCGAAACCTAGATTTGCCACGGCTTTGTTTTGTCCCACAACTGCCATGCTTCCAAAGTCGAAGTAACGGAAGGGTGCAATAGATTTCCCTTGACATTTTCTGTCAATCAACTGAGCTACATATTGTCCTTCTTGCATTGCTACGGGCGCAACTCCTGGTAAGGGTTTACCGTCTTGATGAGCGAAGTTAGCTAGGTCGCCAATAACGAAGATGTCTGGATAGTTTTTAATACTGAGATCGGACTCAACGATAACTCTACCCGCACGGTCTAACTCAGCCCCAGTGCGCTCTGCTAACACTTTACCCATAAAGGAGGCTTTAACTCCCGCAGCCCATAAAATTGTGTTAGCGGGGATAACATTTACCTTATCGCCTTCACGGAAGGTTACAGTATGGTTAGAAATGTCTGTGACCAAAGTTCTAGTTTTAACTTCTACTCCCAGTTTTTCCAGAGATTTCTGTGCTTCGGCGGATAACTTTTCGGGATAAGGAGGTAAAATTCGATCCATTCCTTCAAAAAGCAAGATACGAGCCTCCGTCGTATCTACATCGCGAAAATCTTCCACTACGGACTTGTGAGCGATTTCAGCTATAGCTCCTGCTAATTCTACTCCCGTAGGTCCTCCACCAACGACGATAAAAGTTAGTAAAGATTTGCGCTTTTCTGGGTCTGGCTCTTTTTCTGCTTCCTCAAATGCGGTAAAGATACGACGACGCATTTCTAACGCATCTTCCACTGTTTTTAACCCCGGAGCGTCATTTTGCCATTGGTCGTTACCGAAATAATGATGACTTCCTCCTGTGGCGACAATCATCATGTCGTAGTTAATGTCTTCTCCATCCTGTACGATAACTGTCTTGGTTTCTGTATCGATATCGACTACTTTATCCAACAAGACGTGGGTATTTTTCTGCTTGCTTAAAACTACCCTCAGAGGAGAGGCGATGTCTGCGGGAGACAAGGTTCCAGTAGCCACCTGATATAG
>CAYXWE010001069.1:0-1502 GCA_964468145.1 uncultured Pleurocapsa sp. | reverse complement strand
TGTTGCTTCCAATCTGACATTGTTTAATACTTGCACGTGGGGGCCGATAATTTCCTGCCCGCGATTTTCATATACAACCACTTCCCTAGGATTATCCTGAAAGTAATTCAAGTTATCATTGTAGAGCGTACAATTACTAATTTCGTCGGGATTTTTTAACTCAAGCCCATAATTTGTTTGTGCCAAATCTCTACAAGCAGATCCATCCAGGGGGAAGAAAGTCATTAGAATATCAATTAAACTACAATCAACTCCATCAGCATTGCAGCCACGAAAAGCAAAATCGCTATCGAGTTTGAAGAAAGTTCCATTTTTTTTGGTAGAAAAAATGACTGCCCCTTTAAAAACCTCCGAATTTCCATCCCATAGCATTTCATCAACCTGATCGATTACAAGTGGTCTTTTTCTTCCTTCCAACCGCACAAAAGCTTTCATATCTATTTTTATTTGACCTTTGTTGAGGTCGCAAGTGACTATCCGAGGGTAAAGATAAGAGCCTTCTTGAGTTAAAGCAACTACAGGAATGGCATTATCATCTTCTGATGGAATAAAGATGGCATCATTTGGTTGATTCCAAAAGAATCCTTTACCGTATGCCAAGATTAGCGGTTTATTAAAGTCGGGATTGGGGATGGTGGGTAGGGGTTTTTGTATTTCTGCCAAATAGTATCTTTCAATTTCTTGGCATTTTGCATAGGTAGCCTCCGCACGGGTTTGTTGGGCAAAAGCTACTGGGACTTGCCCAAGCCAAAAACTAACACTCAAAATCCCTATCAGAAAAGAAATTCGCAGAATTTTCATTATCGACTTCATTGCTTTAATATGAATGCTTGTTTGACAATATCAGATTACTTTAATCTTGTTTTGCTGACAATTAAAGAGAAATATAAAGAAAAGTGCCAAGATAGCGGTTAATAACGATAGTCTTTGCGACACTATAGTAATTAATTTAATTGGCGCGAAACAGAACATCTTGGGTTTGAAAGAAATGAAATTAGCAGCAAGAGTAAATCGAGTATCACCATCCCTTACTTTGGCAATTTCCGCTAAAGCCAAAGCAATGAAAGCCAAGGGAATTGATGTGTGTAGCTTTAGTGCGGGGGAGCCAGATTTTCCAACTCCCCAACATATTTGCCAAGCTGCTAAAACTGCTCTAGATGAAGGTAAAACTCGCTATGGTGCTGCAGTAGGGGAACTGGCATTAAGACAAGCGATCGCCAATAAACTGCAAAATGATAATAATCTCAATTACACAGCAGATAATATTATTGTTACTAATGGCGGTAAATTCTCTTTATTTAATCTTATTCAAGCTCTCATCGAACCAGGAGATGAAGTAATTATTCCCGCACCCTATTGGTTGAGCTATCCAGAAATGGTCAAACTGGCTGGGGGTACGCCTGTAATAGTAGATACTTTAGCAGAGAATGATTATAAAATTACGACCGAGCAACTAGAGCAAGCCATTATTACCTGTTCAGACTTTAGTGTCGTGGTTACCT
>CAYXWE010001068.1:0-1502 GCA_964468145.1 uncultured Pleurocapsa sp. | reverse complement strand
AACCAATGACTAATAACCAATGACCAATAAATTTTCTTATCCCCAACTCGCATTAAATAAACTCTTCTAGCTTATCTCGAACTTTACTCAATAACTCGACAATTTTTTCGGTTTTTTCGCGATCGCGATCGATATTTTCGAGCAAGCCAGATTGGAAAACTTCATTTATTTTGGCAACACCTTCTTGAGTAAATACATCTGCCAGTTTTTCAGTAAATTCCGCAAAGGCTTCTTGTTCGTCGTCAAAACTCGTCTGATATACTTCACAAATATTAGTGACTTCAGCCATCAATTCTTGAGATGCAGCCTGTGATTCTTGGGTTAGTCTTTGTACTGCATCGGCAACCGATTCGATAGTTTCATTCAAACCAGTCTCAAAATCTGTGCCTATTTCTTCCAAGCTAGGGATGACGCTCTCGCTCATTCCATCGATCGCGCTTTCACTCCCTTCAATTAAGTCTGACTCTAATTCTTCAATAGCATGACTAAAATCTTCTGATAATAGTTCTTGAAACTCCGAGCTAGTTTCTGCTACTTCTTCTGTCATCATGTTAAATGACTCTTTGAGGGCTGACAAAGATCGGGCGGTGGTTTTGCTCTTGGTTGCTAGTTTGGGTTGTTGGCGATCTATTGCTCCAGAGAAGCTAGTAATTTCGGTTTGAGTTTCTTGCTGCTTGATGTTTAATTGATTTTCTATCGATTCAATATTGGTGCGAAACTGAACCAAGGTTTGAACCACAAGATTGGCATCAGCAGCCATACTTTTTCTCGTACCCGCTATCTGTTGTAAAAGCTGTCGAGCTTTTTCTTCAATTTCTCTCCCATCTGTCTCTACTTGTTGTTCGATCGAAGATAGTTGCGTTTCAAATTCAGCTATTTTAGCCTTAGTTTGTTTCGCTTTTTCCACTGCAGAATTCAATTTATCTAAGGCTTCGATCGCCGTATCGTTAAAGTTAGCCATTTTAGGGTAAACGAACAATGTGATATATAGTCAAGTCGCTACGCTCCAATTTATTACGAATTACGAATTAATAATTCCACTCTCGGCGATCGCCAATATCTACATGGACGAAACCTCTATGTTGCCCGTGTCCAAATCCACCTATACCAAATTCATCTCTACGTTTATAGAGCCACTGATGGAATTCCATAAGCTTGCCATTAGCAGGACAAATATCTGCTGCTTTACCTAATATATGTTGGCTATTTACTGCTCCTCCTATTTTGGCATTATATTCGCGATCGCGATAGGCGGAAGTAATAATGATGCTACTGCCCCATTCATTTCTGATATTTTGTACTAGTTGGGCAACTTTAACCAGATTCTCTTTTTCTTCTGCTGTTTTGGGTGGATTGGAATTACCAATAAGTTCTCCGACATTAAAATTAGCCGTGACTTTTTTATTTCTATCGTGCCACTGGACGTTTTTACTGCTTACTTTTTGAGTCTTATGTTCTAATGAATTCCATTTAGGAAATATTTGAGAAATTTCGCTACGTAC
>CAYXWE010001067.1:0-1513 GCA_964468145.1 uncultured Pleurocapsa sp. | reverse complement strand
GGAGAACAACCCACTGCTCCAGAAAACATGGCTGAATATAAACCAACCGATAAACCAGGAGTAGTTATAGTTGGTTCTCATGTCAGCAAAACTACCAGACAATTAAAACAACTTCTAGAAGAAAATGCCACTACTGGTGTGGAAGTAGATGTAGTCAGATTGCGCGATCGCCCCCAGCAAAGAAGCAATATTTTAGATGAAACATTACAGTCTGTGGCTACTGCTTGGAAACAAGGACAAACTCCTGTAGTTTATACCAGTCGAGAAGAATTGAGTTTTGCAGATATCCAACAACGTTTAGAATTTGGCGTTCGAGTATCCAGCCTTTTGATGGATATTGTGAAAGGTTTACCCTCAGAAATTGGCTTTTTAATCGGTAAAGGTGGTATCACCTCCAACGACATTCTCAGCACGGGATTGCAACTCAAAACAGCCAGGCTTTTAGGACAAATCTTACCAGGAGTCTCTGTAGTGAGAACCAGCGAAAATCACAGTCAGTTTCCCCAGCTACCTGTAGTGCTGTTTCCTGGTAACGTAGGAAGCGATCGCTCGCTGAGAGAAGCATTCGATCGCCTCAAATAATCATTTTTAGGTACTACTAAAAAAATCACAAATGCTACCAATAATGTATAGTTTTTTTAAGCTCGGAACATGAATTGAATAATTCCGAATCAAAGATTAATAAATAACCCCAGATTGAAAAACATGAGTTAGGATGTCTCTGACAGACAAATCAAGACCCATTAAGGGTCAAAATTCAAGTGCAAGCAATGGTTTTTGAGCCTAGTTTATCAACCGATGGCACTAGCGATGCTTCCACTTCCTCTTTGGTTAGTTGCTGCTCGCAAGTACAAATTAAAAACGAAGGCAATCGTCTTCTCCTAATATTACCCACCGAAGCAGAAGCAAATTTAGAGTTACCTTGGTCGGAAGTTTGGCAAGATTTAAAACATCTTTTACAAAAAAGAGAAAAATCTTGGCAAGCCCAAACTCCTGTATGTCTAGTTACAAAGGATCGCCTATTAGACACTAGACAACTACAAAGCATTAGAGAAACTCTCAAAGAAGTGGGACTAAAACTAACTACTGTCAACAGCCAAAGAAGGCAAACCGCAGTAGCAGCTGCTACTGTGGGTTATTCTGTGGAACAGGAAAATAGTGCCAACTTACGAGCTTTAACAGTGAAACCGCAGTCAAAGCCAGTAGAACTCTTAGCAGAACCCCTTTATATCAGAAATACCATTCGTTCGGGAGTAGAAATTCGTCATTCAGGGACAATTATCATCTGTGGGGACTTAAACCCAGGAGGTAGCGCGATCGCTGCTGGAGATATATTTGTTTGGGGTAGGCTTCGAGGAGTAGCTCACGCAGGAGCTAGAGGGAATCGAAAATCTCGGATCATGGCATTGCAAATGGAATTCACTCAATTGAGAATTGCTGATGCGGTAGCGCGATCTCCACAACATTTACCTCATAGTTTTAAACCTGAAGTTGCATTTGTCAGCAATATAGG
>CAYXWE010001066.1:0-1513 GCA_964468145.1 uncultured Pleurocapsa sp. | reverse complement strand
GATACCAGTTCTAGAAGCAAAGAAGAAGCGATCGCTAATGCCCATCAAAAGTATGAATTAAAAACTGCAGCAGAGCAAGGTGATATTGAAACAGTAATCGAGAAAGTAGAACAGTTAACTAAGCCTAGAGATGATGACGAAGCAGATAAAAATACTAACTGGGCAAGTATCAAGTTTGCTGCTAAAAATAAATAAACATTAAATGATAAATGTTTAATGATAAATGCTTAATGATAAATGTTTAAATGATTTTTACTGAATTAGTAATTGAAAATTTTGGCGCGTATGCAGGAAGGCAAAGGATTAATTTGCGTCCTGAAAACCATGATACTATTCGTCCTATTGTATTGTTAGGAGGAATGAATGGTGGTGGTAAAACTACTTTAACCGATGCTATTCGTTTGGCTTTATACGGACAAAGGGCGAGATGTTCTAATAGGGGAAACTTGGGTTATAGTGAGTTTTTAAAGCAATCTATCAATAGTCAAGCTAAATCTGGAAGTAAAACTACAATTGAATTGTCTTTTGAAGATGTTTTTGAAGGGCATTGGCAGCAGTTTAAGATTATTCGCGCTTGGGATAAAGATATTAAAGACGGTAAGGATAGTCTTAGTATTGAACGAGAAAATAGATACGATCTTAATTTAGAAAAGTACTGGGATGAGTATATTGAAAGTATTCTACCTTTGGGTATTTCTAATTTATTTTTATTTGATGGAGAACAGGTAAAAGAGTTAGCAGAATTGGATACCCCGCCTCCTGGGGTAGTAGAAGCAATTAATAATTTATTGGGCTTAGAATTGGCAGAGAAATTAGCCGTCGATTTATCGGTATTGGTTAATCGCAAACGCAAAGCGATCGCGAATAAGGAACAGTTATTGTCTATAGAAGAAATTGAAACTAAAATTATAGATAAAAAGAAAAATAGGCAGCAATTAAATAAACAATACATAGAAACAGAAAAAAAATTAAAACAGGCTTACCAAAAACGCGATCGCGCTTCCGCTAAGTTTAATAAGCAAGGGGGTAATATTGCAGCCCAAAGGGAATTAATTGAAGCTAAAATCAAACAGCTTAGTAGTCACTTAGAAAATAAAAGAGAGGAGTTAATTAAGTTAGCAGATAGTAGTTTGCCCTTGGGTTTAATTACCCCCATACTAAAAAGTGCAGATCGACAAGCACAACAAGAAGCTAAATCTCAACAGTTTAAACAAGCTAAAGGAATTATAGAAGAAAGGGATCGCAGGTTACTAAATTACCTACAAGATCTCGACTCATCAGCAGAATTGCTGGATCGAGTTAATGATTTTATAATTCAGGAAAATCAAATAATTACTAACTCGATAAAGGATACTGCAAATAGTTACTTGAGTCTCACACAAAAGCAACTACAGCAATTAATTAGTATCCCTCAAGATCGCTTACCCTTAGAACAAGATATATCCCACAAAATTGTTCGAGAAATTAAAGAATTAACCGCGAAAATAGATAATGCTGAAACTCAGTTAGCTAG
>CAYXWE010001065.1:0-1514 GCA_964468145.1 uncultured Pleurocapsa sp. | reverse complement strand
GAGTAATCATTGAGTCATTACTACTAGAAATTTTATGAGCGATAAAACTGTCAAAAAAGTTGATTCTGCTAATTCGCCTACTGGTGAAATGGGCCAAAAGTATTTGGTTGCAGGAAAAGCTGTAGCAATGCGACTTTGGCAAAAGGAACAGCCAGGAGAACCTAAGCCAAAACAAGCTAGGGAATATGAAACTATCGGTTATGTAATTTCTGGCAAAGCAGAACTACATTTAGAGGAACAGGTGATTAAATTAGAAACTGGAGATTCTTGGTTAGTACCTCAAGGTGCTAATCATACCTATAAAATTATCGAGGCATTTACGGCAGTAGAGGCAACCAGCCCTCAAGCTAGAATCGATAGCCGAGATGAAGCTTAGAGAACAAATAGCCAGGACAAATTAAAAAGATGAAGGAGGTAGAAGTAATTGCTTACTTTTGTTCTACCTCCTCAACTAATTGCTGCATTAATGCAACCCGATCAATCTAAACGCGATCTTTTGGTTCAACTATAACTACGTCTGGATCGCTATTACCAATTTCTCTCGGTTCGGATACTTCAGTTCGCGTTCCCATAACTCTACCAGTAGTATTAGGATCTACGACGACCGAGCGATCAACATCCCCCATAGTATTGATAGGTGCGCCCGTATCAGTTCGATGCAGGCTTGAACTGCTGCGATAGGTATCATCGTTAATATCAGGTGCATCATATACGCCATATTCTTCGATGCCATTATCACGTAAAATTCTTTCTGCACGACTAATATCGTCATTAGTGCCATTGACCATAACCAAATAGCTGCCACTACTAACACGATCGCTATATATTCTCGCTTTGTCTTCAGGAATACCCAAGCCAACTAAACCGCCAATGATTCCTCCTGCTGCTGCACCAATACCCGCACCAGCCAAGGTAGAGGCGATGGTAGAGGCTGCTTCACCCGCAACAATAATAGGACCAACACCAGGAATAAATAAAGTACCCAACCCGACTAACAAACCTGCAATACCGCCCAACACAGTCCCTGTGGTTGCACCAGCAGCAGCACCTTCTGAGGCGTTGTTTCCCTCATCATATGCAGTGTCTACTTCCGCAGATTCCATTACTCGATCGGCATCTTTGGCAATGACGTTAACGCGGTTCATATCAAAGCCATCGTCTTTAAGAGCGCGTAAAGCTCTTTCTGCTTCGTCACGGCTGTAAAATAATCCTACTGAGCGTTTGTATTTATTCATATTAAATTGTGAATTCACTACGCTTTATTGTTTTCTAATTTTTTTATTTATTCATCATTCAAAAGTCATAGTAACGAGTGATACTTTTGTTATATTAATTTTGATTAAAGTTAATAACAATTGGGTTTAATTGTTGCCGAACAATTAAAGTTTATTCAGGTTTTTATTTCTCAAGATAGATAAACAGGATAGTAAATCTTCCTAAGATATTAGAATACAATCGAATATTCCTTAAATATGGCTAGCTCAATTGAATTCAAGCTGTTTGCTCCATACAAC
>CAYXWE010001064.1:0-1520 GCA_964468145.1 uncultured Pleurocapsa sp. | reverse complement strand
GAACAAATATTTGGCAATAGATCGCAATACGACAATATTGATGAAGTTAGCGACTCCCATAAAATTGGTATCGACATTCGAGACTTTCAAAATGTTAGCGATGGGGGAGAGATACAAAATGATTTGGGCATATCGGATCTTTCAACCAAATACATCAATTTCTATCAAGGCGAAATGGGACTACAATTGTTTTACGCCATTGTTTTGTTGATTCTGCAAAACCAAGCAGATAATTTAAACGACGATCCAACACAAAAAATCTTTATTCAACCTCCTACAGTGGGTTTGGGAGTAGGTAGCAGAACGGGACAGGTACGCAGGACTTTCATAGTTAATTTCTTTAGTGAAGGAAATATCGAAGCTTTAGCCGATATTGACGATCTCTAAAATGAGTAACTTTTACTGCATACCAAACGAATGCGCTAGGGTAGTTTATCGCCGATACGAAGCTGGAGGTATTCGCTATCGCTATCCAGGGGAGGACTGGATAACTATTGATGGCGATAGTTGGAATATTGAAGATAGGGGGATAGTATGCGCTCGCCAAGATATCTTTGGCACATTCTACGCCCAAGTTGTTATCAAAACGACTACTGAAGAGGGAGACGATACCATTTTCGATGCTACAACAGCTATCGGGGGAACGGGCTTAGGGGGTGGTTCTCCTAGTATTACTTTTAATCGCGAACAAATTATTGTAAATGGTTTTGTACAAAGGACGCTAAGAAACTACGTATCTAGCTATGATGCTAATCGACCGACAACCCGTTTTGCCTCTGTAAATTATCAATACACAGAATATTCTCAAGCATTTTTTAATCCAGATGGTTCTTTTAGGACTAGTCAAAGAATCGACATTAGTAATGGTGTTCCCGAAGGATTTGAAGATGCTTGTGCGCCACAATGTCAACTTACTATATTTAAAGACGGCGAAATAGTTCATCAACAAACAAGAGAAGAATGCCCAGAAGTAGAAGAGCAAAATGTTTGTAGGCTGTCGGATATCCACGAAGAAATACAAGTCGATAAATTGCCTTTTCTTGAAAGGGTAGAAGTTGTAGATTATGGCTTTTTTGATTTTGGTTTAAATGAGTTTACTGCTAGTATTCCTGATGAATGCTTAAACATTTATGTTAATAACATTACTGCAGCTTTTCCTCCTTTTAATGTAGTTACTCCTAACCTTTTTGATGGACAAAGATTTATCACTCAAATTTGCAGTGCTTCTGGCTGCCCTCCTCCTGAATTTGAAGTGATATGCGATTGTGATTGCCAGTCGTGTCCCGATGGTACTTGTGCGGTTGAATGTAACGGACAAATATGTTGCTATAACGAGAATACAGGAGAAGCCATCGCATCAATTCCTTTAGATAATTATTGCGAGGGTATATGAGTTGTAGCAATTTATGTACTGCAGCAAAATGCGAAGAATTAGAACAAAGAATATCTGCATTAGAACAAGCATTAGAATTACTTGAAGCTAGTTTTTCCGCTCATATATTTCAAGATATTCCTACTGC
>CAYXWE010001063.1:0-1526 GCA_964468145.1 uncultured Pleurocapsa sp. | reverse complement strand
CTGTTGTCTCGCAGACTAATGGTATCTTCAACCGTTAAATTGATATTACCTCCACTACCCGAAGCCGTTTCTGCCAAAATCGAACCCTGGTTTTGTAGATTTATCGATTTAGCTTTAATCGCAATACTGCCACCGTTACTAGTCGAACCAGGAAAAGTATTGGCAAATAAACCTGTTTGTAGTTCTATGTCTTGTAAAATTGGCTCGTCAAATGGAGAATCATTCGTAGGATTTTGATTGTCGATGGTTAAATCTCCTTGAAGATCTAAATTGATATTACCCGCATTACCAATGCTTTCACTCCCCGTAACTATTTTTCCCCCATCTGATAAGCTTAAATTTTGAGCTTTGAGGTTAATATTTCCCCCATCAAATTCATTTTCGGTTAGAGCATCAACCACCGCACCACTATTGATACTAATATCATTATCTGCGGTCAAACTCACGCTTCCTGCAGTTCCTACCGAACCACTAGCAGCGTTACTAGAAATCAAAGCAAAATCATCGATCGCTATATTGCTAGCGGTAATTTTGATATCACCTGCATCCCCTATAGATTCACTTTGTACTTGAGCGATGATTAGATTTCCCGTGAGAGAAAAATCATTTTCTACGTCAATTGTTATGTTTCCTGCATTTCCTTGAGATCCAGGGGAACTATCTGACTGTAGTGCGGGCAAAGTTGTTCTCGCACCAATTTCATAAGAACCTGCAGTAATTTCAATATCTCCTGCGCTACCTATATTGTTAGCTCCTAATTGGGTCAAAATAAAGCTATCTTGATTTTGAACAAAGCGATCGCTGACTTCAATTGTAATATCTCCGCCATTTCCCGTAGCTTCTTGTTGCACGTCAGCCAAAATAAAAGAAATATCGGTTAATAGTAGGGAGTTCGTATCAATAGAGACATTTCCCGCATTACCACTACCATTTTCTTTAATTACCTCTTCGTCAAAGCCTCTAATTTGACTCAATAAAACCCCTTGCTCGATTGCGATCGAGTCTGTAGCATCAAGAGCGATATTCCCGCCGTTTCCCGAACCAAAAACGCTAGTATCTATTACTCCTACTCCCGAAAGTTCTAGATTCTGGCTATTAATAATGACACTACCACCATTGCCTACCGCAGTACTTTGATTGCTACCGTCGTTTCTGCGGATAGAAGATATTCCTACTGTATTGCGTATCCCTGCAGAAACTTCTCGTTCTATATTTAATAGATCGATTAAAGGCAAACTAAAATCTAAAACTGTTTGTCTAGGATCTCCTAATAATTTAACTGATTCTGTGGCATCGATCGCAATGTCTCCAGCTTGGGCTTCGGGGGAGTTTATGCCTTCTGCTATACCTGCAAATAATTGGCTTCGCTCTCTTACTTCGACATTTCTAGCATTAATATTAATCGAACCGCCACCATCAGCAGCTACCTGTACTGTAGCTTGTTCTGCCAGAGTAACATCGCCCCTGTTTACACCTTCGGGAAAAGTAAGACTGCCATTTTCATTGAAAATAATATTTCCCTCTTG
>CAYXWE010001062.1:0-1526 GCA_964468145.1 uncultured Pleurocapsa sp. | reverse complement strand
AAAGTCAGCAATACCGCGGACAGTGCGATCGTTAGTTAAAGCACTACGAGATACGTTAAGAGGAATATCTGGGCTGTCAATTACTCCCTGTAATGGCATCAAAAATTCGGGGATAATTGCTTCACACTGCTTACTAACAAATACTTGATTGCAAAATAGCTGAATTTGTCCTTTAGAAAAATCTACATCGGGCTTTAGTTTGGGGAAGTAAAGGATTCCATTGAGTAAGAAGGGATAGTCTGTATTGAGGTGTACCCAAAGAAGAGGATCTTCTTGGAAAGGATAGAGATAGCGATAAAACTCTAGATAGTCTTCGTCAGTTAGATCGCGGGGAGACTTTTTCCACAGGGCTTCTTGCTTGTTAATCTGTTCGTTATCCAGAACAATTTTAACGGGCATAAAGTCGCAGTAGGTTTTAACCAACTGTCGGATTCTGGGCTGTTCGGTATATTCTATTTCCTCATCTTGTAAAGTGAGAGTAATAGTCGTACCCACAGTAGTGCGATCGCTTTCGGTAATTTCAAATTCTGGCGATCCATCACAAGACCAATGTACCGCGCTCGCCCCTTCTTTGTAGGAAAGAGTATCAATTTCTACTTTTGCAGCCACCATAAATGCGGAGTAGAAACCCAAGCCAAAATGTCCGATTAGATCGTTAGAATCTTTCTCGTACTTTTTGATGAAGTCTTCCGCGCTGGAAAATGCTACCTGATTGATGTATTTTTTTACCTCATCGGCAGTCATCCCGATACCATTATCGGAGACAGACAAAGTTTTCTTTTCTTTATCTACTGCGATTTTTACTTCTGGTTCGCCGATTTCTCCCTGCATCTCTCCTGCTAATGATGCCATTTTTAGTTTGGAGATAGCATCGACGGAGTTGGAAATTAATTCCCGCAAGAAAATCTCGTGATCTGTATAGAGAGATTTCTTGATAATGGGAAAGATATTTTCGGTATGGATCGTAATGTTGCCTTTTTCAAGTACAGCCATATTTGTAACTACAATATCAATCGTGAACTTCTTCGATCTATTGTCCGATCGCTTTATAGATAATGTTCTGGGATACCCCACCAGTAGTAATGCGGATTACCCTACCTTTTTTCATTTAGCATTTAGCATTTATCATTTAACATTTATCAGTTGTTAATAATTGCTAGTTTCATTCCCTGAAAGATTAAATTGCGATCGCACTGGATTGGGGATTTTAAATTAGGATATTGTTGCTGGAGGTATTGGGATAGTATCTCTCCGTCTCCTCCAGTAAGGATTATTTGACTTTCGGGATACTGTTTTTGCCAATCGATGATATAGCTATGGATACCTGCAATAGTTGTATGGATGATGCCACTGGCGATCGCATCTTTGGTATTAGTTGCCCAACGGGGCGGTAGGGTTATGGGCAAATCTACTTTGGGTAAGGCTGCTGTTTTTTGTTGCAGAGTCACCAATTGCGATCGCAATCCTGGTAAAATTGCTCCGCCGATTAATTTTTGTTGTTTATTTGCCCCAGTAAAAGTTAAAGC
>CAYXWE010001061.1:0-1526 GCA_964468145.1 uncultured Pleurocapsa sp. | reverse complement strand
AAAAACTATCTTGCTCTTGCCACAACTACACAACCAATTACCTCAACGCCATTGCGTCGTAAGATTTTAGCTGATTCTCTAACCGTTGTTCCCCTAGTGTAGATATCATCCAATAACAATACGGGATCTTGGGGTAACTTCCTATTTAGCTTAAATGCACCCTGCAAATTTTTAGTTCTTTCCTCAGGAGTAAGGCTAAACATCGCCTGAGTATCTTTTACTCTAATCAAAGTCCGATTGTCCATACGATAGCCCGTTAACTGACAAAAACCGCGAGCAATTTTTTCAGCTTGATTAAAACCCCGTTCCTTAAGCTTGTTGCGATATAGAGGAATAGGAATCACAATTGCTTTGGAAGATTTAATTAAATCGCTTTCCAACCAAGCTTGAGCTAATAAATCACCCAAAACAATACCTATTTCAGGATGGTTTTGGTATTTCATTAAAGCGATCGCTCTTTTCAATTGTCCGTCATATTTCCCCCAGGCAAACACGGGCAAATCTCCCCACCAGCTACGTCTATCTCCTTGTTTTAACTGATGGCTTGATAGCTTATCAAAGCAGTATTGGCAGATAGTTTGAGGACTAACGCGATCGCAAAACTGACACTTAGATTCTAGAAAAACTGAGAGTAATTGCTTCAACATACTCTTAGTTTTCCCAGAACTTAGCTATTATATTTCATCACCATTTCTAAACGAGACAAGGCACTAGCAGCAGATTCTTGAATATAAGGATCGGCTTGTTTATCTTTGCTCAGTTCGGTTAAAACTTCTACCCCTCTAGGATCGCCCATCGAACCCAATGCATTGAGGATAGCTACCGCTACCGCTAAATTATCGGTAGTTTTTAAAGTATCTGCCAAAAGATCGAACACGGGAGGCCCAATTTCACCCAAACTCATCACCGCAGGGATATAAACTACAGGATTGGGGTCGTTTAAGGCTTGTTTTAGTCCTTGTATTCCTGCTTCTGGCATTGGTACGTCGGGGTGATTAACTGTAATTTGAGCTAGAGCTTTGGCGCAGCTAGAACGTACAGTTGGGTTATCGCTATTGAGTAAAGAATCTACTACAGGCTCAACCACCTCAGCACCGATTATTCCTAGAGTTTTTACTGCAGCCCTTCTATAAGTAACGTCTTCTTCATTGAGAATACTCATTAAACGAGGAATAGTATTTTCATCTCGATTATCAGCCAATTCCTGCATAGCCTTGGAGCGTAAATTGGGGTTGGGGTGCTTGAGCTTTTCAAAAATAGCGTCTGTAGTCATGAAAGATCTTAAATAATCAGATATTAAAATAACAATAGGAGCTTTAAGACTGATACTCAAACTAGTTACAAGTCAAAGCAACAGACCTAAAGCCCCCATAAACCCATGCAGAAATATTATCTGCTGGTTACAACACTTAATTGTTGGTTGTGTTCTCTTAGGAAAGAGAGTTAATTACATAGTCTAGAAGAGAATTGTACTCAACTAGAGCTTGAGAAGACATATCGCGAGGAGCGCAACCACGGTTACGAGC
>CAYXWE010001060.1:0-1530 GCA_964468145.1 uncultured Pleurocapsa sp. | reverse complement strand
GAAGTACTCAATCCCCTTGCTAAGTTGTTTAATACTCAGCCCCAGCACGGTGCAGGGAATATGGTAAAAGTAGTAGATGTAAATGGTTCTTCTATTGCGATCGCAACACCTCTACCTGGAGAAAGAGAGCGTCCCTGTGAAATAATTACTCCACCTCTACAAGATAACTATTACCAGCATTTATCCCATTTATTAAATACTGCTACCAAGTTAGGTTTTACTATCCCCTACGAAGGTGCAACTCACATTCACTTTGATGCTTCTGCTTTAGCCGATACTCGTATTTTTGGTAATTTGGTCAATTTTTTTGGGACTTACGGCTCAATTTTGAATCAATTAGTCCAAACTAATCCTAATTGCCAAAGACTAGGAAATATACCTCAATTTTTATTGGAATTAGTAAACGATCGCAGTTTTCAACAATTATCATGGACGGAAGCAACTATCGAGTTAAAAAAGACCGAGCTAACTAAATATTGTAATTTTAATTTAAAAAATTTAGTTTATTCTTTGACCGATAAATATACTTTGGAAGTGCGTATTTTTCCTGTTTGGTTAGAAGCAAAATCCATTATTATGGCAGCAGAATTAATTGAAGGGATACTAAAACTTGCGGTTAATTCAAACTATATCGAGCATCAAGATGCTTTGAGTTGTAATCGAGAAACAGTACAAGACTTTTTATCTTTATTATCCCTTTCTACTACTACCCATAAATTTTGGTTAGATAAAGCAATTACTATTGCTTGAAATTAAATTAATTTAAATTAAACTTGAGAGCTAAAAGCTAATATCTAATACTATAATCTTCAAGACTTAGGGTTAAATTAGGATTGTAACAAGGGTCGCGATCGCAAATATTTTGCCATTTCTGTTTTATATAGTCTGTTTCCCCGGCAAAACGAACTTTTTTAGCGGGAGTATCTTCATAGCCTCTACTTTTTGATTCGTAGTGATACAAAACTACATGAGGTAGATAAATATTGCGATAACCATGACTGACCAATTTTAAACAAAGATCGATATCGTTAAAAGCGATCGCCAGTTGCTCTTCAAAACCCCCCACCTCTTCAAAGACTTGTTTGCGACACATCAAACAAGCCCCCGTCACCGCTGAATAATTATTAGTCGAGGCGATCTGGGAAATATACCCTGGTTGAGAGGCATGAAAATATTTATGACTATGCCCCGCAACATCTCCAATACCCAGCACCACCCCCGCGTGTTGGATGGTATCGTCGGGATACAATAACAGGCTGCCGACTGCCCCAATGGAAGGGCGTTGCGCTTGTTCTACCATTGCTTCGAGCCAATCTGGGGTAATAACTTCAGTATCGTTGTTGAGGAATAGTAAATAGTCTCCTCGCGCCTGAGTTACTGCATAATTATTAATTTGGGAAAAATTAAACGGTACGTCGTAGCGATAGCATTTAAAACCTTGGGGCTGTTGTTGTCGCCAGTATGCAAAACATTCTTTGGTTTTAGCTTCCGTACTGCCATTATCAATAACTATGACTTCATAATGAGGAT
>CAYXWE010001059.1:0-1533 GCA_964468145.1 uncultured Pleurocapsa sp. | reverse complement strand
TAACGACTAACGAAAAATTAGTCAATCGTGAGGAAATTAATTGGAATGACTATAGAAAATAATACCTCTTATGATAAATATGTTGAAGACACATCAAATAAAATAAGAGAACATTCTGTTTCCATATATGAAATTTGGATCGAAGCAGATATGTTTGTTTATGCAAGAACTAAAACATCTAAGTAAAGAATATGAGTGAAACATCTAAAAATATTTATTTACCATCTGCAGAACTTCAGCCCTCAGCCCTTAGCCCTCAGCCTTCAGCAAATTAAATTAAAAATTGCGCGCGCGTCCATACGATCCAGAAAATAAAGATTAACGTTATCATCATTACTCCAATCAAATTATCGAATTGTTCGAGATCGCGGGGTAATTTGATGGCTAGTTTTTTGATAATTAGTAGATATGCCAGCCAACCCAAAGCAATAGTAGCCAAGGGCTTAATCGTATTCTCGATGGTGTAGGCTTCGTAATAGAAAACGTTAGCTGCTACCAAACCGCCTAATAGAATAAGCATCGCCCACCAATACCCAGATGGAATTTTTTTTCCTTCTTTTGCTAGCGTAGAGGTTTGATGGGGGAGAAAAATAAATTTGGCAAAGGAAATAGCCGTACCCAATGCAGCAACATTCATGGCGATCGCCTGCCAAGGTAAGAAGTTTTTGCTGGTTAAAACTTTTGCCCCAAAACCAGCCAACAGAGGGAAACCAGAGATGGAAAAACTAGCGATCGCCAAAGCCAGCCAAATTTTTGTGGGGATTGGTTGCTTTTGTAGCTGTTTGAAATTGCGACTTGGTAGAATTCCTGCAGTTAAAAACAATGCAGACTTAACTAACCCGTGAGTCAAGGCATAAAATCCCGCGACTACTGGTGCAGCTAAAACGAAACCTAATTGGGAAATAGTGTGAAACGCCAACATTCGTTTTGTGTCTTTTTCTAATACTGCAAAACCCACTCCAAACAGTGCCGTAGCTACACCAAAAAAACGCACCACAGGATCGAATTCTTCTAACAATAAGGCACAACGCACTAGGGGAAAAACTCCCGCCTTGACTACTACTCCCGATAACATCGCCGAGACATAACTTGCCGATTCTGAATGGGTTAGGGGCAACCATAAACCAGAGACAAAGATACCTCCTTTAACTAATAATCCTAGAAAAATTAGGGCGATCGCTTCTGGAGGAGAACCTCTTAAACCTGCATAATTAAATGAATTATGGGCTTGATAAACCAGTACCGCCCCCACCAAATAAAACAGCATGGCAACATTGCTGACAAACAGATAGCGCAAACCTACCCAAATAGAGCGATCTGTTCGAGAATAAGCAATCAACAAAAACGAGGCAATACTAATTACCTCTAACGCCACATACAAACTAATAAAATCTGCACAGACAAATGTAGCGTTAACGCTACCGTGCAGAATAATTAGCTGCATATAAAAGAATTTATCGGAGATATTTTGCCAACAATAAATAATTACCGCACAGGTAACTAAAGCATTGGTGAGAATAAAAAAGCTACTGA
>CAYXWE010001058.1:0-1536 GCA_964468145.1 uncultured Pleurocapsa sp. | reverse complement strand
TCCTGTTTTAGAAAAAGAAAGAGTCAATTCCTCGTCAAAAACACGTCCACTTTTATGTTTAGCTTTAACTATTCCTTGCCACCTCCCCTTATTCTGCAGCACGGGCAAAATTTCTCGATCGAACTGTGCCAGAGGTTTTGGATCGTAAAGTATGCGCCAAGATTGACCGAGTAATTCTTCTGACTGGCTATAGCCGAATATATCTAAATAAGCCTGATTGACATAGATAAATTTATCTTGATTGAGAATACCAATTCCATCGATCGAAGTTTCCATCGCTGCCAACTGGCGATTTTGTAATTCCTGCCTCAATTTGTCCTCGGTTAAATCGCGAGCAGTAGCATAAATCAATCCTTGATAAGAAGCAGCCATCCATTTTAGCCAGCGGTAAGAGCCATCTTGGCAGCGATAGCGATTTTCCAAACCTACAAGTTTTTTTCCCGATGATAGGCGTTGCACTGCTTGGAGAGTAGCTGCTACATCATCGGGATGTACAAAATCGATAAACGGTTTGTTCAGTAATTCTGAGGTACTATAGCCCAAAATAGTTTCCAGACTGAGATTGACTCTGGTGAAATAGCCATCTAGATTGGCAACGCACATTATTTCTAAAGATAGGTTGAAGAAGTTAGCGATCTCTGTTTTTTTAGTTTGGAGTTCGCTTAAAGTATTTTCTAACTGAAGTTGAACCAGCTTAGTTTCATTAATATTGACAAAACTAATGACCAAGCCATCATATTGTCCTTCTTCAGTTTGATAGGGATTAATCCGCATCAACAGATAAGCCCCATTATTTTTAAGCTGGACTTCTTTTTCGATGGTAGTTCGATTTAATTTAACTGCTGCCAGTAATGCTTCTAGATCTTCGCAGTCAATCTTCAGCTTAAGCTCTGAGAGGGGGCGTTTGAGATCTGTATTCCGTAGGGCAACCGCGATCGTTGCAGCAGGAGTAAACTTACGAATATTAAATTCAGAATCGAGAAAGATCGTACCAATATTGGTACTCGTCAGCAGATTATCGATATCGTTATTCAGCTGAATTAATTCGCCGATCTTAGATTGGTACTCGATATTAACAGTGTGCAATTCCTCATTGACTGAATGTAGCTCCTCATTGGTGCTTTGCAATTCTTCATTACTCGCTGTTAGTTCTTCATTAGAAGCCTGTTGTTCTTCGTTAGTAGTTTCTAACTCTTCTACTAATGCCTGAAGATTTTCGCGAGTGTGCTGTAGTTCGTTTTCTAAAGCAAAAACGCGACTCTGGGCATCGCTGCTAGCTTGAAACTGTTCTCTAGAAGTATCTGTAGAAGTATCGGTATCTACCGCTTTCATTTTAATCTCGACCAGATAAAAATCAGACTCATCATTAGATTCGGGGGGAATAACAATCAACTCCCCCATATAGCTTGGGGATGACTGTTGGAGTTTGATATTGGTATATTCAATAGTTTTGCCTTCCTTTTTGGCGCGATGGAGGGCAGTGTTGAGGGGTAATTGCAAGGGGTGTTGCACCATGCGAGTTACATCCGTCAAGAT
>CAYXWE010001057.1:0-1537 GCA_964468145.1 uncultured Pleurocapsa sp. | reverse complement strand
CTAACAATAGCAATAATACGATTAGCTGAAACAATATTACCAAAACCAATATTAATTAATTGAATATCCATAATTATTTGCGAATTACCACTTTTAGGCTAATTAATGGCAAAGTTAGAAATATAGTGAAATATAGTTTTAATACTATAGTTAAAAACTTCGATTTACAAGCAAAAATCAGGATGTACCTGGGTTATTTAAGGAATTTTTAGCTTTTACTGCTGAATCTAAACATTCTGTAGCTTAAATCACATTTCTTAAATAAATAACTTATATTTATACTTTTTACTACTAATATGCAACCTGTTGATTACACCACCTTGATGGCAACCTGTAACGAACTCAAGCGAGATTGGATACCTTCTCGTATCGAACAGATATATCAGCGCGATCGCTTTACTATATCCTTGGCACTGCGTACCCTCAAGGCAAAACCGTGGTTGACGATCTGTTGGCATCCTGAAGCAGCTAGAATTAATCTGGGCGATCCCCCACCCCGCATTAAAGATACTTTTACCTTCAGCGATCAATTACGTCATCAGTTTAAAGGATTAGCATTGATTGGTATTGAGGCGATCGCGCCCTGGGAAAGAGTTTTAGACCTCCAATTTGCCAACCGCCCAGGGGAAGCCCCGTTATGGCATTTATATGTAGAGATTATGGGCAAATATAGCAATGTAATTCTTACCGATGCAGCAGGATCGATCGTCACTCCCGCCCGTCAAATAAGTACCAATCAATCTACAGTGCGCCCCATTCAAACGGGACAACCCTACGAAGTCCCTCCCGCCCTAACTGGCACTACTCCCAAGCTAGAAGAATCTTTCACCAGATGGCAAGAAAGAGTCAGCCTCATCCCCGGTCAACTCAAACGTCAGCTACTAAAATCTTATCGTGGTTTGAGTCCGAGGGTAGCAGAGGAAATTGCGATCGCAGCGGGTTTATCTCCCCAACAAAAAACCGACACCCTAACAGATCGAGATTGGCAAGAGTTATTTAGTTACTGGCAAAAATGGTTGATGGTATTAGATAGCAAACAATTCGCTCCTGGCTGGCTAACTAATGGGTATACTGTCTTGGGCTGGAATAAAACCGCCCCCGCAGAAACCGTACAAAAGTTGCTCAATCGATACTATACCCAAGAATTCAATCGCCAGCAGTTTCAGCAACTACACCACCAGCTAAATCAAAAATTAAATAACTTACTCAAAAAGCTTAACATCAAAGCCAAGACATTTCGCGATCGCTTATCCCAATCAGACGATGCAGAAAACTATCGCCACCAGGGAGATCTTTTAATGGCACATCTCCATGAAATCAAACCAGGGATGACCTCAATTACTTTAGAAGACTTTGCTACGGGCAAGCCCATAAAAATAAAGCTCAATGTAGAAAAAAATCCCGCCCAAAATGCCCAAGCCATATACAAAACCAGTCAGAAACTAAAACGGGCAAAAGATGCAGTTGTTCCCCTACTGGCAAAGGTAGAAGCAGAAATCAATTACCTATCCCAGGTACAAACTTCTCTCAACCAACT
>CAYXWE010001056.1:0-1540 GCA_964468145.1 uncultured Pleurocapsa sp. | reverse complement strand
ATTGGTATACCAACACTCAAGATCGTTTATTTGCTCACCTAGAAACTCAATTTTTTGTCGGTCAGGATCGATCTGGCGATCTTGATAATAAGATTCGAGAATGTCGTATCTATCTAAATACTCTTCTATGCGCTTTTGCAACAAAGAATTAGCATAGGGAGTCAAAATACTAAAACCACTGTAGATATTAGAATCACGATCTGTTTTAAGACGATTAGCCGTTAGATCGTTGGTTACAGATTGAGCTGCTTTAGGGGATAAGTCTATATTATTGGTTTCTAGGGTATAGTTTTTAGTCAGAAAATCATTGCTGTAGTTGCGATCTGACGCAGTTTTGTTGTTGCCCTCGGCTACGGGAAATAATTCAACTAACCATTCTAAAACAATAGGATTCCAAGGTTGCTCTCGCCAAATACTAAAACCAATTTGTTCGCGATCGCTTTGGGGTTGTAGTTCGTCAATCTTATTAAAAATGGTCTGAAAATTTTCTCGAATTAAATCTTCAATTGTTTTGTTAGCTATTATGTGACATTCAAGTAACCCATCCTCCCTCTTTTGACCGTCTTGACCGTGCCTCACAGTTGCTTTTACCTCATCTCCTACCATCAATACAACAGGCTCTTTTGCTTCCCAATAACGAGGACTTCCAACTATTTCTAAACGATAGGTTGGAGGATAAGAAACTTTTTCTCGTTCTGTTTCATCGAGTCGTTCGTATTCGTCTTTAAGTTTTTGATTGTAACGAGCGATTGTAACAACTAGACTATTAATTTCTGCTGCTAGTTCGGAGGCCAAAGAAGAAGCAGAACCTGAGCCTGATGCGCTACTTAATTTTCCAATATCATCCTGAAATAAATTTAATTCTCCTATGGCATTAATTTTCTGTTGTAGGGGTTGCAATCCTTGTTTTTGAATGTAATATTTTACTCGATCGATATCGGGATAATTATCCCAACTATCTTCTGGCGGATAGCTAGAAACCATATATTTATACCAGTCAGAAAACAGTTGTCTGCGTCTGGAATTAAGATCTGCCAAATCAGAATCGTATTTATGCTGTTTTTGGTTGAGAGCATCGAGTTGAGATGCAATACCTACAGGAAGATCGAGTTTTGTTTGAGAATTGGTATTATTTTCAGAGTTAGATTGGTTTGTTTCTAGCCGAATTCTCCACAGAAATCCCCCAGCAACCCCATTAAAGCCAGCTTCGTGGCGAATTTCTTGAAATTTCGCCCCAGTATCTAATTTTTGACTTTCTAAGTTTTCTGCAAACTGTAGAGCTTCTAATTGTTCTTCAAGGATCGCTTTTTGAGATTTATCAATAGTTTCAGCCAGATAAGCCGATAATCCCTCTATTCCAGTGTTAGCCACTGATAATTCGATCTTAGCTGTCTCTAGAGGCAGTTCCCCCGAGCTATTTTTGAAGATTAATCGAGAATAACAGATAACCTGCGGGGCTTCACCATCTTGGGTAAAAGTCTCATTTGACCAATCCAATTTCCACTTTAGTTCTTCTTCAATTGCATCAAGCCAGCTTGCT
>CAYXWE010001055.1:0-1541 GCA_964468145.1 uncultured Pleurocapsa sp. | reverse complement strand
GAATGAGGTCGAGAAATTCCATATTACGTTTTTGATATTTTTTAGCGATCGCTACTACCAAACGTAAATTCGCCTCGATCATTTTACGCTTTGCTCTTTGACCTTCTTTGATAACCCTGTTAAGCTCAATTTCACTCATTTGGGCTGCTTTTGCCCACTCCTTCAGGCTGAGTTGGCAATCTTGCTGCTTTTCTAACTCTTCTTTTTCTGTTAACAGGATCATCATTTTCTGCACCTGTTTGCCATAAACAATTTCTTGTTCGTGGGTCAACAGGGGTACCCGTCCAATTTCATGCAGATAGGTTCTGACCATATCTGCCGAGTAGCTTCGTTTTGTGTTTTTTGGTTCGATTTTAGCTTTGGGCATCTGTACAGTTATGACTCCTATATAAACTGATTGAAAGTCAGCGATATCTATTCTGTTTGTGAACTGTCCGACTGTGTGTTTAGACGTTGTACTTGAGATAAAGGTTCAAATTTTTTTAATGTTGACTAAAATACCTAAATTCATAGTTTTTTATTGATACGGACAATACGGACAAGTTATGCACGAGGAATTGTCTTTCGACGATAGATTTAAAGATTAGTCAGATTACCTGAAAAGCAGCCAATTAAATACTGAGAAGCAAATGAGAAATTTTAGGGAAGATCGATTTGACAATAAGCGCGATCGCTAGCCATGATAAAAAGCAATAACGGGTTAAATCTAAAGCTTTTTCGATTTTAGTTATAGTTATCGGCTCTAAATTATCTCCTAGCAGGGGTTTTTCTTTGATTACTCCCTTGTAAGTATTTTTGCCTCCAAGCTGCACTTTTAAGATGGCAGCATAAACCGCTTCACTCCAGCCAGAATTAGGGCTGGGATCTTTAATTCCATCTCGACGACAAATAGCTAAAATTTGCTTCGGTTGCCCCGAAAACAAGCTGAGTGTCAACACCGTCAGACGACAGGGTAGCCAGGTTAAACGATCTTCTAGCTGCGCGCTAAACCAGCCCAAATCGGTATAGGGTTCGCGGAGATAGCCGATCGTCGAATCGAGAGTACTAGCAGCCTTATAGCTCAGTGCCAAAGGTAAACTACCCACACCAGGAATCAGCAAGCCTAAAATGGCATAAAACAAGGGAGCTGTGACTCCATCTACTGCGTTTTCGCCCACAGTTTCTAATAAGGCACGCAATATTTCTGGCTCTGATAAACTATCGGTGTCTCTGCCCACATACATACTCAAGCGATCGCGGGCAGTATCTAGTCGATCGGGATCGAGAACATTTAAAACATCTCCTACTGCAACCCTCAGACTTTTTCCTGCAAAGCAGCTAGCCAAAAGAATTGTTTCTACCGCGTACCCCAACCAGGGATGGATCGCAGTCAAACTGGCAACAACAATCTGGCCAACCAGTCCGCTACCAATAATTAATCCTAAGCCCAACCAGATTCCTGCTATACGGCGCAACCCACCAGGAGGTAAAAGCTTAACTGCTAAATCTGTATACTTTTGAATTAGCCATCCCATTACCTGCACTGGATGAAGCCATCCCCA
>CAYXWE010001054.1:0-1542 GCA_964468145.1 uncultured Pleurocapsa sp. | reverse complement strand
CTACCAGAAATAATATTGAAACTGCATTTGTCGAGCATTTGGGACAGGCTGGGGCAGACGATGTGGTGGTATTCCACTTTAGTGGCTATGGCGGTCAAATTAAAATGCCCTTGACACCAGAAGTAGCTACCACAGAAGAAATTAATCCAGTTGAATATAAACTAATTAACAGTCTAGTTCCCGTTGATGGTATTTCATCCACCAAAAACGCGACGGTTTCTAATAGTATTTTGCAAGATACTCTATTAGTTTTGGCTCAATCACTTGAGACGACCAAATGCACTTTTGTTCTCGATACTAGTTTTAACCTCAATCCTCGCGCCAAACACAGTAATTTTAAAATTCGTTCCGCCACAGAAATTGCCGAACGTCCTAGCGATGAAGAATTGGCATTTTTAGAAGAGTTACGCAGTGGACTGGCGGACAAAGGACTCAAACCCAGTAAAAGACTGCTATCTCTACCAGGAGTGGTCTTATCTGCATCGGGCAAAAACCAAGTGGCAGTAGAAAGACAGTGGGATGACTTTAGTGCCGGACTTTTTACCCATGCTTTGACGCAACATCTCTGGCAAATAACCCCCAGTACTAAAATTCAGGTGGCTTTGGCGCAAACTGCTGCCAGCGTGGAACAGGTGATGGGAAAACAACAACAACCCACCCTCAATAGCCCAGAAAAATCGGCGATCGCCTATTATTTGGCTACTGCTGACGTTCCTCATGCTACGGGAGTTATAACCAAAACGAATAAAAATAATTTTGAAGTTAAGCTTCTCGGTTTGCCAGCTAATATTCTTAATGTCTACGGTGTAAATTCTTGCTTAAAAGCAATCTCAGATGGGGAGGATGCGCCCGACATTCAAATTAAATCTAGAGATGGTTTACTCGCTAAAGCACAGCTTGTATCTAACAACGTTAGCCGACTAAAAACAGGAGATTTTGTCCGAGAATCCCTACGGATCGTCGGACGCGATCTCGGTCTTACTCTAGGATTAGATCGAGAATTACAAAGGATAGAACGGGTTGATGCCACTAGCGCGCTGGCTAATGTTTCGGCGGTGGACTCGACAGTGGTAATTCGAGAACAAAATGCTGATTGTCTTCTGGGCAAAGTTCATCAAGATAATTCAGCAACGAAAAATCAAGAAAATAAAGCTTTTAGCTATGGTCTATATACCGCTGGGGGAATTTTAATAGATGGCACATCGGGAGCAGAGAATGAAGCGGTAAAAGTAGCAATATCCCGTCTCAAACCTCATTTTAATAATTTATTGGCAGCTAAATGGCTAGAATTGACCAATAACGAATTTTCTTCCAGACTGAAGGTAGATGTCTGTCTAACTTCAGGAAGAGAAAATCAAACTTTAGTAGCTCAAAAGGCAACTTCGGTTTCAGATACGCGATCGCCAGATAAAAAGCTGAATTTTCCTAGTAAAAATAATACGCCAGCGACCGTCAATAATGTACCCATACTCACCAAAGACGTAGAGCTACAACTATTTATAAATAATAGCAGTCTGCAAAACCTATATATTTTATTGCTGG
>CAYXWE010001053.1:0-1543 GCA_964468145.1 uncultured Pleurocapsa sp. | reverse complement strand
AGGTTGCGAGATGCTCGATACAATTCTTGGTATGCGGTTTCATCCCCTCTCAATCTAGCTGTTTCGGCTGCTAGTTGAATTGCCCAACCTAAATTAGCATACAAACAAAATGCACCATTTTCATACGCCCAGTCCGAGTATAGATCGTATCCTACCATAGCAGGTGCGATCGCTTTTAAACAATCCGATTTCCCTATAGCTGCGTAGAGTTGTGTCATTCCTTGATAGGAAAAACCATACATCCCAATCTTTCCCGTGCTTCCTGGTAACTGGGACACCCATTCTATTGTATCGATACCGTCGGCTATTTCATGAGCAAAGAGCTTAAATTCTCCTTGGGATGTACCTCTTCCTCGCACATCTTGAATAACCACTATATACCCGTTGGCAGCATACCATATTGGGTGAGCGTAAACCACAGTAGACGCGATCGCTTTTCCGTAGGGTTGTCTCATTAAGAGTATGGGTAACTCTTCTGTTGTCTCAGGACGATAAATATCTGCATCTAGTCTGATTCCATCTCTGGTAGTCATTGAAGCAGTTTCTTTGGTTACATTGAACATTTATCATTAAACATTTATCATTTATCATTGACGAGCGAATCTGCTGTCTCGAAGTATATCCGTGATTCGCGCATAAGGTTTCCTTGTACTATCAGAACAAGCGAGTTACTAATTGTTAATTTTCAACTCGCGCGTTCGTGATTCTGCTCAAAAAGCACTTCTGGTCGCTCGTCAATTTTCAATTTTCAATTTTCAATTTTCAATTTTTTCGTTCTTCATCTATAAACTACCATGCTGGCGACTCAAAATACGGCAACAATTACCCCTATATCCACAGAATACTTGTTAGAAGTTTTCGCTAATTTTTTAGATATTGATGTTAGTGCGGGCGATGCTGCGTCTGATACTTTAAAAACTTATCGTCGTCAATTACAGCAGTTTTTAAATTGGTGCGATTTAGCTTCTATTCATCCTGCTGATGTGGTGAAAGATGATATTAAACAGTATCGTCGTTGGATGATTAAAACTAAAAAATATAAGCCAGCAACTATTGCTTTAAAACTCGCGGTTGTCAGAAGATTTTATCAAGCTGCGGTGGAAAAAGGATTGTTAGGTATTAATCCAGCAGCAGGGGTTAAACCACCAAGAGAAAAACGCGACCCTGCTGATAAAATTACTTATTTAGAAACAGAAGAAGTAAATCAACTATTACAAGCCATTCCTGAAGATGGCACTATCAAAACAGCTAGAGACAGAGCTATAATTGCTATTATGGCACTAGAAGGAACTCGAACTATTGAGTTACATCGGGCTGATGTTTCTAGCTTGGTTAGACAAGGAAATCATCTCGGTATTAGAGTAGAAGGTAAGCGCAGCATTCGGGTAGTTCCTCTAACACCAGAAATCGCTAAAACATTAATTTTTTATTTGAAATTAAGGGAAGCTACTGGACAAAAACTCAAACCCCATCAACCATTATTTATTGCAGTAGGAAATCGCGCGGGAGGAAATAGAATTTCTCGTAGAGGAATTAGATTAAT
>CAYXWE010001052.1:0-1544 GCA_964468145.1 uncultured Pleurocapsa sp. | reverse complement strand
TTCAGTTCAACCAAATCACAATAGTTTCAACCTTGTTATCTAAATACGAAATCTGACTTGGATGTAACAAAATTGACTTTTCAGACAACCTCTGAAAGTTATTACTCTTATATTGCTATAGGATTTATATATTCAATATGTTGCGATCGCGACCTAATGCTAAAAACGTAGTCTCCCCCAAAAAGGTTATTTCTACATCTCCTCCCATACAACTAGAAATAACTAATAATTGTTGTTCGTTTATTGATTCTATTTGACTATTACAAATGGAAAAATGGGGAACATCATCTTTAAAATAACCTGATGTTGATATTTCTTGTACTTTATCGATTTTAATGAATAAAAACGGCCACTCTTGTATTTGGGAATTATTTAAAGCAATAGAATCTCGAAGCCATACAGCATCCCAATGAATAGCTAGAATTACAGAAGCGCGATCGCCTACATCGTAGAATAATCCAATCCAGCAAGAATCATGCAGAGTATATTTGTTGCTAAATTCTGAAAAACTAATATTTAGCCCTTTCTCCCAGGGCAATCTATCATTAATTAAATCATTACCAAGCCAAGGAGGATAATCATCAATATCTATTGCTTCTTGTTCCATAATATTTTTCGTAAGCAATTAAACCCTTTGCGCCTTTGCGCCTTTGCGAGAGAGAGAAATTAATCCCAACCACACATCACACCATAAACTCCCCAAATAGCCATTGCCCTCAAATAGTGACTCGCTCTAAAAGTCCCTACTGCTGTAATTGCTTCGGGTGTTCTAAACTGTAAACCATTTTCATATACTTGCTTAATAACAGTCTCAGTGACTCTAAACGCCTCTTCCTTCATTCCCATTTGAATCATAAAAGCAGCCAAGCCGAAATTAATTCCCGTCCATACTTCTAGGGGATGAGTATCGTCAGGATTTACAGGACTACCATCGGGCAAAACTCCATTAGCGACACCATATTTACCATCGTGAAACTTGAGGAAACAGGCATCGTAGATCTTATTTAAACTAGCTTTAATATACTGTTCTTCTACCACATCGGGTAAACCCAACAAACGAGCGTAAAACTGTCCGCAAAGTTGATCTGCCATCACTGCATTCGAGCCACTTTCCGTATCGAGGCGATAGTATTCTCCATTCCAAAGAGTATCGTGATAAAGCGATCGCGCTTGATGCAGCCAGCCATTATAGAGATCGATCTGATTTTCTATTACCTCTGGGAAATCTTCAGGCTGTAGGAGAGGATTCATTGGGGGATTAGCAATTAAGGTTTTGCCGATTTGTACTGCTGCTTCTAGGGCTGCGATCCACAAACCACCACAGTAAGTACTAACTCCTCGCAGTCGCCAGTCATCAAAAGTTTGATCGGGTGCGCCAGAGTTTTCGGGGATACCATCATTATCGCGATCGAATTTCTTTAGGTATGCCAAAGTAAGCGTAATACTTTCCCAACATTCCCAGAGAAAGTTAGTATCTTCCCCAGGAGTCAGTAAGTAATCTCGATATACCTGCAAGACAAAATCACTTGGTAAATCTTTCCACT
>CAYXWE010001051.1:0-1544 GCA_964468145.1 uncultured Pleurocapsa sp. | reverse complement strand
CGAGCATGGGAGATGTGGCATTTGTTGATTTTAAAGGAATTTTAACTGAAGAAGAGAAGGAAATAGAAGGCGGTAGTGCGGAAAACTTCCAGGTAGAAATGGTTGAAGGCAAACTGATTCCTGGGATGGTAGAAGGCATGGTGGGCATGAAGCCAGAAGAAACCAAAGAAGTAAATGTTACTTTTCCCCAAGACTATCCTCAAGAAGATTTGGCAGGCAAACCAGCCAAGTTTAGTATCACTCTCAACGAACTAAAAACCAAAGAATTACCCGAACTCGACGATGACTTTGCTCAAGAAGTCAGCGAGGATGAATTTGAGACAATGGCTGCTTACAAAGAGTCTTTAGAAAAGCAGTTTAAAGAACAGGCAGAAAATCAAACCAAGAGTAACATTAATAATGCGATCGCCGATGCTCTTTTGGAGCAAAACGAAATCGCTTTGCCCGAATCTCTTTTACAAGAGGAAGTTACCAACGTTTTGACTAAAACCTTGATGCAAATGCAGCAAATGGGTTTAGATGTCAAACAGCTATTTAATTCCGACAACGTACCGATGTTAAGGGATAATGCCCGTCCTGAAGCAACAACTAATCTTAAGAAAGCTTTAATACTTAAAGAAATAGCGAAAAAAGAAAATCTCGCACCAGACCAAGCTGCGATCGATGCCAAAATAGCTGAAATTCGCCCAGAATTGGCAGGACAAGAAGTTGATGAAGATCGTTTGACTCAAATGGTTACTGACGATCTTTTGAACGAAAATACCTACAATTTCTTGCGCGATAAAGCGCAAGTCGAACTAGTTCCTGAAGGTTCTTTGTCCGAGAAAGAATCTGAGGCTGAAGCTGAAGAGGAAGTAGAAACTGCTGAAGTAGAAGTCGTTGACGAAGGCGAATAATAAAGTTGGGAAATGGGAGAAGGCAAAGAAGTAAAAGAGAAGAGAGTCAGACACAATCCAAACTTAGATAATTCTTTATCCTTTATCTCTCACCCCTTCTTGAACTTGAGGCATAATTAAGAAACAAGAGAGATTAGACATTAATCTCTCTGCAGAGCATAATTTATGTAAGCTCGATACACTATAAAATTAGACAATCTATAAAGATAAATTTTTGGCAAAATATATGCTGGAATCCCTTTCAAACTACGGTTTTCTCGTCAGTAAAAATAGTCCCGACGTACAATCTTCTCTCCCCGTGGGAAATGTTGTACCAATGGTGGTAGAACAATCGGGTGTTGGGGAACGAGCTTTCGATATCTACTCTCGTTTATTGCGAGAAAGGATCATTTTTGTGGGTACGGCGATCGATGATAAAGTGGCAGACTCGGTAGTGGCTCAACTACTATACCTAGAAGCCGAAGATCCCGAAAAAGATATTCAAATCTACATTAACTCCCCTGGCGGATCTGTATATTCAGGTTTGGCGATGTATGACACCATGCAACAGATACAGCCAGATGTTGTAACAATTTGTTATGGAATTGCTGCTAGTATGGGAGCTTTTTTGCTATCTGGTGGTACAAAAGGAAAACGAATGGCATTACC
>CAYXWE010001050.1:0-1555 GCA_964468145.1 uncultured Pleurocapsa sp. | reverse complement strand
CACCTTCTGGTTTTGTTTTGTTGAATTCATATAAAGCATTCATAAATTTTTGTTTGGACAGCTCAATTTCCTTTAAACCTATGGGCATATAGTCATTCCGGGCATATAGTCATTCCATCGATCTTTTTTCAAACATAATTTAAGTTGTTCGATTTGCTAAAAGCAATTTCTAAAATCTACAATAGGTATTCTCAAAAGCAATTTCGTGTTATTTTCGTTGTCGAATTTTCTGAGTTTTTTAAGATTGTAGTCTAAAATTTTTCTTTCGCTTAATTGATTGAAATCGTTCAAATAAAATCTTATTCCGCTACATTTTGTACGTTGGTATATTCTAATAGTTAACGTATCGCCTGTATCTTCAAACAAAGAAAGAATTGTATTTAAAGTTGGTAAATAAGTAAATTCTTGAAGTTTTATTTCGGGATTACAGTCACGCATTCATTTTTGTTTGTGTTTCAAAATTTCATCAAGAATAAAAATTTATTATCAATAATGCAGTGATTGAGATCTTCGTTCGATAAATTTAGCAATTCAGCATCCTGGAATATTTTTAGTTCTAGCTACAAAAGTAAAAATAAATAGCTAGAACTTATTTTCTGGTTTGAGTTATTTAAATAATTGACAAGCAATTAACAATCGAGATCGTATAGCATCGTTTTTCATGCCCTGTTGACAAGCTACCTGTAGCTCAAACAGAAGAACTACAGCACGGGATAAACTCTTTAGGGAACATTTAGCAACTTCCTGGCGCAGATAGTAGATTCGATTAACGTTTCCAACATTAGCTAGCTTGGCAATTTCAGCATTGCTTCTGATGCCTTTAGCGATCGCCAGTTTAGTCCACAACCAAGCCCTAAACTGAGTGATTAGAGTCGCAATAATCTTTAACGGAGGTTCTCCTTTGGCTAAAAGTTCGTTTGTAAGTCCTGCTACTAATAAACCTCGACCCGATTTAATTGCATCAGCCAATTGTAAGCTGGTTTGTGTATTGACTGGCACAAAATTAGCTACTTGAGACTTATTTAATTTGCGATCGCCAGCATAAACGGCTAGCTTTTCTAACTCTTTTTCCCTGCGTTCTGAGTCAATGCCAATAGCATCAGCTAAATATCGAGAAGCATCTTTGGTCAGCCTCAAGCCCATCTCTCTGGCTTCTGATTCTACAGCTTTAATTAGTAAATCCGCTCGCCAGGGAGGAATCTGTTTGTATTCGGTTATTTTTCCTAAATCGAGTAGAAACTTAGCAACCTTGAGTCGTCTGTCTATCGAACTAGCGGTAAATATCAAACAGGTAGATTCTGGTAGTTTGGTAATGGGTAGTAGCAGCGACAAACCAGGTTCGCCAAATTCTCTAAAGTTACAGTTTTCGATAACCACCACTTTTTGACAGTTGCTAAAACTTACGCTGAGCGCATCGATGATTGCTTCTGATAGGCTATCAGAACTGTAACGCTGGTAATTGAGTGCTTGTAGGTGTTGCGGAATTTGTTGTTTGTACTTATTTATTTCTTTTTCGATATGATGGCGATTGTCTCCTACTAGTATGTGTATCATT
>CAYXWE010001049.1:0-1558 GCA_964468145.1 uncultured Pleurocapsa sp. | reverse complement strand
GTGCTTTAAGACTAGACACTATTGGAGCAGAGGTAGCAGCAGGAGTAAAATACTCATCTTCCTTGTATAAAGGTGGTTCGGTGTTTGATAAATCGGGAAGTTTACTCACTTCCATTATATTCATAGGAGCAACATTTGTTTTTGTCTTGCTCGTCCCAATGGAAGTAGTTTGTTTTCTTGCCATCCTGCTCAATCTAAAATTGGAGTGTCACAGATCGTCTTGCTATTGGCTAAAAAAGCAGAGGTGTATTTCTTAGTTATTTTTTCCAGCCATCTCAGTTTAGCTTTCATGGTAATAACAGGGTTGGAAATAACGATTATCTTAAATATTGATTAGCTATTTATTGCGCTATCAGATCGAATATCTTCGTTGTAGAACAATAGAAAAAGATACCCAGCTTAAAACAATTATGAATGTTACCAAAATAGAAAGAGAATCGACGGAAAATGCTTTTGTTGGGACTTGGCATATTGATGAAATGTCTGAGTGGGACGAAGATTATTTCAATATGGACGTTCGAGCCTTTGTTGAAATTCAGTCCAATAGTTCTGGTGAATTTCAGTTTGGATTGGTCAGTGGCAATCTTGACGGCTATATCGAAAACATCAGAGGAAAAGAGAGACTTTCCTTTAGCTGGGAAGGCTGTGACGAAATGGATGAAGCTAGTGGTAGCGGTTGGCTGGAATTAGAAAGTCCCGACCAAATTCAAGGCACGATAGCGTTTCACTATGGAGATCGTTCTACATTTGAAGCCCATAGAGCTGACTAGAGTTTTTTTTGGTTATGGAGATAATTTTTTGAACAGATGTGCTTGGCTAAAAGATAGCCCCCTAGAAATTGCTTATCACGATAATGAGTGGGGCGTTCCCGTAACCGATGACCGAAAGCTATTTGAATTCTTGATTCTTGAGGGCGCACAAGCTGGTTTGAGTTGGAGTACGGTTCTGAAGAAACGGGAGAACTACCGCCAAGCCTTTGCTAATTTTGACCCCGAACGAGTGGCTCAATTTGATGAAGTCAAACAGGAAGAACTAAAACAGAATCCTGGCATTATTCGTAATAGACTCAAAATAGCTTCAGCAGTAACTAATGCTCGTTTATTTCTTGATATACAGGCAGAATACGGTAGTTTTGCCAGCTATATTTGGCAGTTTGTTGAGGGTAAGCCAATCCAAAATCATTGGGATAATTTAGAACAAGTTCCTGCTACTTCTCCTCAATCTGAGGCGATAAGTAAGGAGTTAAAGAAACGAGGATTTAAGTTTGTTGGTTCTACTATCTGCTATGCCTTTATGCAGGCTATGGGAATGGTAAACGACCATACAACCGATTGTTTTCGCTATGAGGAAATTAGTGCGATAACTTGGCGATCGCATCTGTGAAAACCAACGACAATTTCTAGGGAGACGCACACTTAGTTGGGGAAATTAAATTTACGGACGTTTCCCTGCTCGTCTAGAATGCCAGCTTCAGTCAAAGAACGAATAATATACTCTTTGGAAGTATCATTTAACTCTACTTGAGTAAGATGAGCCTGTTTTGGAGGATTGGATTTTA
>CAYXWE010001048.1:0-1562 GCA_964468145.1 uncultured Pleurocapsa sp. | reverse complement strand
GATGGATAAACTACTACACTATCAAGTGGAACAACAACGTATTTTAGAGCAAATTAAAATCCAAATTAGCCGAGATTTGAATTTAGCTGAAATAATTCAGACCGCGATCGATCGCAGCTGCAATTTCTTGAATTTAGATCGTCTGCTAATTTATCAATTAAATCTTCCTTTAGAATTAAATAATATTTCCGAGCCACAACGCACTGTCGATACAGTAACTTACGAGGCAAAAACTGGAAATTTTAGCTCTACTTTATATTCTCAAGAAGAAGTTTGTTGGCGCAATTTTATCCCATGCCAGGAGCGATATTGTCGTGGATTTAGTTTGGCGATCGATGATGTAGAAAAATATTATGCTGCAAATTCCTGCCTCAAATCTTTGATGGCAAAATTTCAAGTTGGGGCAAAAGCTCTCGCGCCAATTATAATAAAAGAAGATTTATGGGGATTTATCATTGCCCATCAATGTTTGACCGCTAGAAAATGGCACGATTGGGAAATTCAGTTTTTAAGTCAGATTGCCCAACATTTAGAGATTGCAATCGACCATCACCAATCTTATCAACAATTACAACATCAAAAATACGTTCTCGAACAACAAGTCCAAACCCAAGCACAGCAGATTAAAGATGCCTTAATTGCTGCGGAGGCAGCTAGCAAATCCAAACACGAATTTCTGGGTAGTATGAGTCATGAATTGCGTACTCCTCTAACTTGTGTCATCGGACTTTCTAGCACTTTATTACAATGGTCGTCCACTAAATCTGCTATTTCCTTGTCTCCTGAAAAACAACAACAATATTTACATCTAATTCAACAAAGTGGCAAACATTTATTAGCTTTAATAGATAATATTTTAGAATTTTCCGATGTGGAGTCGGGAACACACTTATTAGATATCAAACAGGTATCTTTAAGTGTCATTGCCAGACAATCATTACGAATGCTGCAAGATTCGGCAAAAGCTAAAAATATTAGTTTGAGTTTGGAAATCAATCTCACTATCGAAGAAGACTATTTCCTTGGGGATGAGATTCGCTTGAAAGAAATTCTATTCAATCTACTCGATAATGCCATTAAATTTACCCCCCAAAATGGAACGGCTATCTTGCGAATTTGGCGGGAAAAATATAATGCTGTATTTCAAATTGAAGATACGGGAATTGGTATTGCAGATCGCGAACTTCCCTTGTTATTTGAAAAGTTCAAGCAGATAGAACACTATCGCGATCGAATTCATGGCGGCACTGGTTTGGGGTTGGCTTTGACCAAAAAACTTGTAGAATTGCACGGTGGAAATATTGAAGTAGAATCTGCCTTGGGCAAAGGATCGACTTTTACGGTTTATCTACCCCACAAAATTTTATTTCCGCCTCATTCCCCTATTGCAAAACAACTCCACAAAACTTCTCAGACAATCATACTGATCGCAGAAGATGAAGAGGCTGGAACTGTTATTTGTCAATTTTTGAATACCATTGACTGTCAGGTAATATGGCTGATGGATTCCAATGTGGCAATCGGTCAAATCGAGTTGCTACAACCAAAAGCGATCCTTATAG
>CAYXWE010001047.1:0-1565 GCA_964468145.1 uncultured Pleurocapsa sp. | reverse complement strand
AACTATCGATCAGCTCAAGCTATATGGTAATTTACCCAACTGGCAGTGGGAGCTAGCTTTACCCGAAGCGGATTTGGGGATGTTGGCTTATTTGCGACAAAATATAGTTCAAGCTTGGTCGCAGTCTCTAATGCCTAGTCCAGGGGTGGTTCATATCAACGTGCCATTTCGCGAACCTCTAGCCCCCATAGCCCAGCCAGAATTACCAGAGTTACAAAAATTAAAAGAACAGTTTTCTCAGCTAGATTTTTTTAGTCGGGTCGATAGTTCGTTATTTCATCAACCATCTGCCGCCGATCTGCCCGTCGATCTTTGGCAAGGTAAGTCGGGGATTATTATTGCAGGTTTGGCTCAACCCCAAGCTCCTCAAGAATACGTTCGGGCGATCGCCAATCTATCGCAACTATTATCTTTTCCCGTACTTGCTGAAGCTCTATCTCCCGTCCGTAACTATGCAGAGTTAAATCCTTATTTGATTTCTACTTATGATGTCATTCTGCGCCAAAACTCTACCGCATCAAAGTTAATCCCAGATTTAGTAATTCAAATCGGCGAACTGCCGACGAGCAAGCAACTGAGACAGTGGTTGAGTCAGATTGCTGCCGAACGTTGGGTCGTCGATCCTAGAAACGATAACTTCGACCCCTTACACGGCAAAACGATTCATATCCGTTGTTCGGTCGAACAACTGCAGTACGATGCAGATTTCCAGGTTCGACCTACTGCGATGCAACTTTGTCAGCACTGGTGCGAGTTAGAAGTTAAAACCAGAGCTAATATCGATCGCGCCATGGGATTGAGGAGAGATCGCCTTTATGAAGGTAAAGTAGCTTGGCTGATATCTCAGAGTTTACCTGCCAAGACACCGATATTTTTAGCCAATAGTATGTCGGTGAGAAATGCAGAATATTTTTGGCAACCGAACGATCTTCAGGTTATTCCCTATTTTAGTCGGGGGGCAAATGGCATTGACGGTACGCTTTCTACCGCTTTGGGTATAACGTATCGAGATTCTGGGGTATTGCTTGTAGGAGATTTAGCCCTGCTGCACGATACCAATGGTTTTTTGATAAATCAAAAATTTCGCGGACATTTGACCGTTGTGGTTATCAACAACAATGGCGGGGGGATTTTTGGGATGCTACCCATTGCAGAGTTTAGTTCTGTCTATGAAGAATACTTTGCTACTCCCCAGTCGGTAAATATCGCCCAACTTTGTGCTGCCTATAATGTAGAACACTGTAAAATAGAGGATTGGCAACAGCTAGCAAGATTATTAAGTCATTTACCCGCTACAGGAATTAGGGTTTTAGAAGTAGTTTGCGATCGCACGGAGGATACTGCTTGGCTTAAAAATAATTTAAGTAAGTTTTAGTTATCGATCCTTAGCCGATTTAACTACAAGAATCGGATATTTAATATTTTCTGTCTTCATACAATTGTCTTTATTAAATTAAATTCATTTTGTCTAATTAAACCGACAAAAATAAGATATTAATGTCTTTTTTACTAATAAACCAAACTGTATTTTTTTAGTAATCAATCGACAACGTTTAGACATAAAG
>CAYXWE010001046.1:0-1577 GCA_964468145.1 uncultured Pleurocapsa sp. | reverse complement strand
CTTTTCCCTTTAACCTTTAACCTTTCCCCTAAACAAATACGAAAATTCCAGGTTTCAAACTAGGCGCAGTTTAATTACTGTCCAAATTTTGCTCTAGCCTCTTCTACAATCTCAGCAGTTACTTCTTCTAACTCGGCTGCACGTGCTATCTTTTCAATTTTTAGCCGCGCTTGAGGACGAGCGAAAAAAGGAATCATTTTAAATTTTGCTTGGGCTTGGGGTGTCCAATACAGTTCGTCTGTGACATTAAAGTTTTTCATAATTTGCCCCCAATGTTTACTTAGTACACCTCCATTCTAGATTTAGATCCCAAGGGGAATTTACCAAACTTAGACAAAGTTAATATCTAAAGTAGGTATGATACGAATTAAAAGACTTCACATTCTATTGTTTAGAATGAGTTTTACCGCTAATTCACATTAGGCGTTAGAGTAAATTAGCGAATTTGAGAGGATGCAGCTTCAGAAAGGGCGGGAAGCTCGGCATATTGCCCTTGAATGGAACGAAAGATACAGTAAAAACAAGCCACAACACTACCCATAAAAATAGTGTTAGTCAGAGTTTCTGTAATTAGACTCTGTGCGCCGAATGCAGGAGTTAAAATCCCCATAATTAAACTAAACAAAATCTGTAAAATATTCATTAGAATTGCCTGCATTCCATTGAAGCGCAAGAAATAACTAACGTTCTCATTTCTCACCACTGCAAACCACAAGCCAAAGAAAATAATTAAGCTGGCAAAAGGCAAACTATTGGTCAAACCATAGAGAGCCACTAGAGGAGAAAAGAATTGATACAGCCAGGGAAATTGACTCAGTAGGGCTACGCCAAAAGGCAAAGAATAAACTAAGGGAAATAGATATATTAAAGCTCCAAAGCTACGGTCTTTAGGGTCTGTTACGGGAGTATTCATCTTATTTTACGGTTTTAATATAAATTCAATAGATATACATCTTATCAAAAACCCTTATGGCGATTAGCTCTACAAAAAACAACATCTCTTTTCAGCAATCTTGCATAATTCGGCAACTTTTTTAGAGATTTAGTATTCTAGAATGATAAGCAAAATTACATTGATTAGCGTTATGTCATGGTCGATTCCGTTCCATATCGGCAGCAGCCCTCTTGGAGTCAGGCTCAGGTTCTTTTAGAAACTCTCGCTTCTTTGAGCTACCGCGAGCGGGGTTTGGATAGTTATCTCCATGAAATTACTCGTGCAGTGAGCCATTTACTCGGCATAGATTGGTCTGTGGTTACTTGTTGCGATCGCCAAAAATATCAAGTAATTGCCAGCAATATCGATGTAGAATTTGATAACAACTCTTTTAATCTTCATGGCAGTCTTACTGGTACAGTTGTCAAAACGGGAAGAATATTGTGTGTCAGCGATACCGATATCGATCGCGAATCTGGCATAGCCCCTCCAGGTTATCGCTCCTATTTAGGTCTGCCCCTCAAAACCCCTACAGGGAAAATTATTGGTACGGTATGTTGTTTTGATGCCCATCCTCAAGAATTTTCTGCAGAAGCTCTACGTATCGGGGAATTATTTGCCGAACAAGCAGCGATCGCGATCG
>CAYXWE010001045.1:0-1581 GCA_964468145.1 uncultured Pleurocapsa sp. | reverse complement strand
ACTAACAAAAGACACCTTAGCTATCGAGCTAGCTGCAATTGCAGTTTCCTATGCTTGTAGTCTAGCTGGATCGCGAGTCAGATTATTGACGCGATCGAACTGAGCCAGAGCCTGATAGCGAAACCAACTATCTAAATTATTAGTAATAATCGATCTAGCATCTTCATCTAAAGATTCATTTTGCCACAGTTGTTTTAACAATAATGCGGTTTTAGCATAGGCATCCTGGGGATTATCGATGCGATCGATCGCACTCTCCCAAATGTCGATCGCTTCTGTTTTTTGTAACTGTAATGCAGCTAAAATACCTCTTTTTAGATCTAATTCGTTAATAAACTTTTCCATTTCAGCAATTTGCTGTTGCAACTGCCGTTTTTGTACTGCATTTACTTCTGGTATCTCCTTACCATCAACAGATATTGTGGGACTATCCAACTGCTTTAATTGAGTCACAAAAGTATCGCGACTAGTTTGGGATTCTTCTAGAACTTTTTGATACTGCTTGCTAGCAGCAGAATAAGGATCGTCTCCTACAATCGAACTGACCGCAGTATTAAGATCGAATTCATCTCCAGGACTGGCTTTAAACTCCGCCACGTGGAGGACTAAATTAGTTTGATATAATTCCAAACGGCTTTGAATCTGTGGTTGAGAAAAACTATCGTTCAAAGACAAGCCAATGCGGGCGATGGCAAATATGGTTAAGAGAGCTAAAATTGCTCGTTTTAGAGTCATTTCTGGTAAAGGTTGGTTAATAATTACTTTTTATGGCTATTGGGCATTATCTCGTGTTGACTTAAAGTAATCAATTAAAATAAAAGGACAGAATAAATAGATTCGACCAAATACTCGATACAATAAGGTCGGTAAATTTAGTTAGAGGATTAAGAGGTTGGCTACTCGCGTAATTATCGTTCGTCATGGACAAAGTACCTACAATGCCCAAAAAATCATTCAAGGTCGTTGTGACGAATCTGTCCTAACAGATAAAGGAATTGCCGATGCACAGCAGGTAGGTCAAACTCTACGAGATCTCCAGATTGATGCCTTTTATTGCAGTCCTCTACAACGCGCCCGCCAAACCGCCCAGACAATTCATTCCTGTCTAGAAAATCCTCCCCAACTACAGCCGAGCCAAAAGCTGATGGAAATCGATCTGCCTCTTTGGGAAAAACTGAAAAAAGATGAAGTAGCTATCAAATTCGCAGACGAATATCGTCAGTGGAAAACTGAGCCTGATGAATTTAAAATGACTTTAGAGGATGGTACAGAACACTATCCTGTCCGTGCGTTGTACCAACAGGCTCAGGAATTTTGGCAAGATACCATTACCAAGCATCAGGATCAGACTATTGCGATCGTTGCTCATAACGGTATCAATCGTTGTTTAATTATGAGTGCCATTGGCATATCTCGCGATCGCTATCATTCCATACAACAGTCCAACTGCTGTATCAATATCCTTAACTTTACAGGTAATTTTGGCGATCCAGTACAGTTAGAATCTCTCAACCAAACTTCCCATCTCGGTCTTCGGCTGCCGACAGTGCGTCCCCCCCATTCAGGGCCTCGTTTACTACT
>CAYXWE010001044.1:0-1584 GCA_964468145.1 uncultured Pleurocapsa sp. | reverse complement strand
GGGCGCAGTCTTAATTGATTTTGGTATTGCCCGAAAGTTTGCTTCTGGAATCGAAAAAACTTATCTACCTGCAGTGACTCCAGGGTTTGCCCCTATCGAACAGTATCAATGGCGATCTATACAAGATACCTATACCGATGTTTATTCCTTAGCTGCTACTTTATATTTTGCCTTGACGGGAAAAAAACCTCTTGCAGCAGATAAGCGATGTAGTGGTATTCCTCTCACTCCACCCAATCAAATTAACCCTCAAGTTAGCCAACAAACAAATCAAGCAATTATCAAAGGTTTAAATTTACAAGGAAAGGATCGCCCTCATTCGGTAAAACTATTTATCGAGGAACTAATTACAAACCCAAAACAGCCAATTTCTCTTCCCTCAAAAGAGTCTCAGGGAAATAACGTAGTTAATTTTGAATATCCAGAAGGCGGTCTGACCAATGACTCTCCCTATTATATTCAGCGTCCACAAATAGATCTTCTTTATGCCCAAGAAATTCTCAAGCCAGGAGCGGTAATTAGAGTTAAAGCACCAAGGTTGATGGGAAAAACTTCTTTAATCAATCGAATTGTCGATGTATCTACCAAACAAATACAGAGTCGTACTGTCAAATTAAATCTTTTGGAAGTAGATCGAAAAGTATTATCCAATTCCAATTGGTTTTTGAGATGGATATGCGGGCGAGTAGCCAAAGAACTAAAACTCCCCCATCAATTGAAAAAACTATGGGATGAAGAGTTGTATTCTCCCACTTCTAATTGTACTGACTATTTTCAGGATTATATCTTACCGCAAATTAATTGCCCCCTGGTTTTGAGTTTCGATGAGGTCGATCGCATTTTTCCCTACCAAGAAGTTGCCCCCGACTTTTTTGCCATGCTGAGGGTTTGGCACGATAAAGCCAGTAGCGATCGCATTTGGAAACAACTGCGATTAATCATCGCCCATTCTACTGAAGTATATATCAAGCTCAAACTGACTCAATCGCCGTTTAATGTAGGTATAGGCAAAGAACTAACTGATTTTAATGCAATGCAAGTGACAGAATTAGCCAGTCGCTATCAACTTCATTGGAATGAGAGTCAGGTAGCCAAAGTAATGCGAGAAATTGGAGGACATCCCCATCTCTTACATTTGGCTGTCTATCACATCGCTCGTGGAGAGACTACTGTAAATACATTACTGTCTCGCTCGATCTCCGATACAGGAATATATGGCAATCATCTCAAACGATTTCTCTGGAGTTTGCAACAAGATAAGCAATTAATTGAGGCTTATAAACAAATAGTTAATGGGGATTCGGGAATTCAATTAAACCCAGAGAATCAACTTTGGCTGTTGCGGATGGGCTTAATTAGAATCAATCGCGATGGCTTCGCAATACCCAAATGCCATCTCTATCGTCAGTATTTCCAAAAAGTACTAGGAAATTAATCGAGCAATGAGCGATCGCACCTCATCCCAATACGATTATAAAATAGGAGGCAGTCTAGACTCCGATAACCTCCTCTACGTTCGACGAAAAGCCGATGAAGAACTCTATCATGCTCTAAAGGCAGGAGAATTCTGCTATGTACTCAACT
>CAYXWE010001043.1:0-1586 GCA_964468145.1 uncultured Pleurocapsa sp. | reverse complement strand
GTGGGGGCAATTTGTCCAAGACTGTCCTACTTTGTCCTATTTTTTTGGACCCCCTCCGTTGACGGGAATATTTGCTCCGTTGAGATAAGTGCTTTCGAGTACGTGCAGAAAAGTGGGTGCAACATCTTCAATTTCAGCTACGCGACCTTGGGGTAGTTTTTCTGCGATCGCTAATCCAATTCCTCCTGTCGAACCTGTAATTAATGCCAATTTGTTTTGAAGTTGGGAATCCATAGCTTCTGGTATTGTTGTCGGGTCGATACGTTGCGTTTACAGTTTATTTAATTAAATAAACTCGTTTTTGATTAACCTTGAGCTTCGGTTAGCTGTTTTACCTCCTCGGAAGTTAGTATGATGTCAATAGCAGCCATATTCTCTTCTAAGTGAGCAATGGTAGTCGTACCAGGAATCAAAATAATGTTTGGTGCGTAATGTAATAACCACGCTAAAGCGATTTGGTTGGGTTTAACTCCTTTTTTATGAGCAACTTCTGCAAGTATTCCTTCGGCATTGGCTAGAGGTGCGCCACGTTTTAAAGGATGCGCGCCTAAAGAACCGTAGGGGATAAAAGCGATATTATTTTGGGTACAGTAATCTAAAATATCTTGGTTAGTGCGATCGCTCTGGCTAAACCGATTTTGTACTGAAGCTATTTCGACAATTTCGCTTGCTGTTTTGATTTGTTCTAAAGTGACATTAGAAATTCCTAAATGACGTATTTTTCCTTCATCTTTAAGTTTTTTTAGTGCGCTTATTGACTCGGCAAAGGGAACTTTAGGATCGGGACGATGGAGTTGATAGAGGTCGATTTGTTCTCGTTTTAGTCTTTTTAGGCTTCCTTCTACGCCTTTTCTCAGAAATTCTGGAGAAGCATCGGCGAGTATTTTATCGGGTGCGGGTTTATTAATTCCTCCTTTGGTCGTGATGATTAAATCTTCATCATAGGGATATAAGGCATCGGCAATTAATTTTTCGTTAAATCCCGCCCCATAAGCTTCGGCGGTATCAATAAAGTTAACTCCAAGTTCAACTGCACGACGTAATAGTTGCTTTCCTCCTTCCCAGTCTTGATATGCACCGAAATTTCCTGGTTGTCCTGAAAGTCTCATTGCGCCGTAACCGAGACGATTAACGGTTAGTTCTTGGGCAATTTTAAATGTGGATGAGAATGATGTAGTTGTGTTCATTTTTTATGAATACGTTACGGTAAGTAAAAATATAAAAGAAAAAATTTTTGTGGCTATCTTAGCCAGTTGCGAAATAACTTCATTAACATTGGCATTACCCAGTAAGTCATTAGATAAACCAAAACTCCTGTCAAAATTAAAGTACGGATGGGTAAAGGTAGTACATTGAGGTATTTGCCAAAAAAATGCAGAATGATTGTGATTAAAGGATAGATTGCCAACCAAGTTAGTAAAAATAGCTTAGTTGGGGACTGCTTTTTATGGTGGCTGGTCATTTGACATTATTCGGTTTTTTTAACGTTACGCTACGTAATTAATATAGCGAAAGGTAAATCAAAATGTCAACCCCGAGAGAAATATTAGACAAAGTAGGACAGTCTTCCCCAGCTATAGGTTTGG
>CAYXWE010001042.1:0-1587 GCA_964468145.1 uncultured Pleurocapsa sp. | reverse complement strand
TATAGGCGATCGCTATTCAAGATGATGACCAAAGCCAAAAATATCTTGATAATCAACAAACTAAGGTGTCACAATTAAATTACTAGGCTTACTGAGAAACAGTACTGATGAGCGATAATGCTGGTGCGTATCCTTCGGAACGTCAGATTTTTCTACCCGAAGAAATTTATCAAAATTTAGTTGCTGCTGCCAATTTTTCGGGCATAACACCTGAAGACTGGATCGCTGCCCAATTGCCTAAAAGTCCTTGCTCTAACGATCAGGAAGAACAGTGGCAGCAGTTACAAAAAGCCTTTGGTACGTGGAGTAACGACCCAGAATTAGACCAAATTTTCTCTGAGACGAATGTTCTGCCAGATAATAATTCCTAGTATTACCTTTAGTATAGACATATATATATAGATCGCACGCCATTTGATATAAGGCGTATAACCAATACGAATGTTAGAAAAATCAGGTTTTTAGTATGAAGTTAGAGAGCTTAAAAGCTTACCGCGATGATATTATCACCATTGCTCAAAGCTGCCATGCACCGAACATTAGAGTGTTCGGCTCGGTTGCACGAGGAGAATCGACAGAGAATAGCGATGTTGATTTTCTAGTAGATGTTGCTCCAGAGCAGTCCGTACTCGATCTTATCCGCCTCATTCAGAGCTTATCCGATCTACTCGGATGTAAAGTAGATGTTGCCCAGAGTACAGCACTTAATCCCTTAATGCGCGATGAAGTGCTGAAAGATGCGATACCTTTAGAAAAACTTTAGGAGCGGAGACAGAGAATTATGACCAGAAAGCCTCTGCTGTTCCTCAAAGATATTTTAAATGCGATCGAGAGAATAGAATCCTATACTCGTGATGGCAAAGAAGAGTTTTTGAGTAGCCCATCTTTGCAGGATGCCACACTTTTTCGGTTACAAACTATTGGCGAAGCGGTAAATCAACTGCCAGATGAGCTGAAGGAAAAGTATCCAGAGATTCCTTGGCGACAAATTGTTGGTTTTCGCAATCTGCTAGCTCATGTTTACTGGCAGGTTGACCTTGCTACTGTCTGGGCAATACTTGAGCCTGAAGGAGACTTAGCAGCCTTAAAAGTGGTTGTAAAAAAGCTTATTGACGATTTTTCATAACTCTTGAGGTTATAACTATAGCGGATGTGCCAGGGTGTATCCGCTATTCTCTTCTACTTTACACAGCTATAGCACTACAACCATGCGGGAAAATCTACCATCACTAATCTTGACTGGACAACTGGTTGAATCCTGAGAACTATGGGGGTGGGATTTCTCGGATAAGCTGAATTTGTTGGCTTTGACTCCTCTCTAAAATTTGTGCTTTCACCTCTTTTACTTTCTGTAAAAAGCCTGGGCGATCCGCAGGGTACGCGATAGCGTAATCGCCGAGTGATTCTGCTTCTGATAGACTTTTATCCTTGATGATTTTTATCTTTTCAGAGCCAAGTACAGCTAGCTGTTTCTCATACTTCTTAGTAGCAGACAATTCACCCAAGAGCTTACTGTAACGTTTTTCTGTAGCATCTCGTTTATGCTGAAGTTCGGAACTGTCGGTCGCTTGGTAAACCTCTCCCCCT
>CAYXWE010001041.1:0-1589 GCA_964468145.1 uncultured Pleurocapsa sp. | reverse complement strand
TAGTATTGTGAGTACTTCGAGAAGAAGAATGTAAAATTAAAGGAGACATTAATAAAATATCTCCCGCTTTGAGATTGCAGATAACTGGCGACTCCTCTCGAACGAGATGATTTATTTTAGTTTGGTTTAAGATTCCTAATTGATGCGATCGCGGTATTACTTTTAATGCTCCATTATCAATATTCGTATCGTCTAAGGCAATTCTAATCGTAGCGTTCTTTTCTAATATTTTTGATGGCGGTTGTACGTGGGGTACGCCCTGTTTGGTCGTCCAATTTTTATAGCCAGGAATAATTTTTTTTTCTCGAACTGCAATAGTTTTATCTTGATGCCAAGGTACTGCCCAATTATGTTGTAGGTTTTTATTAAAAAAGATCGCTTTGATTAATTTAAATTGTCGATTGTTAGTATGTTCGTGCAAAATATCTTGAATCAAATTAGATCTGCCAAAAAGGGCGATCGCTTTTATTTTTAAATGTAAATCTCTAATACCATAAACTGGTTCGTATTCAATATACTCATTAATCCTTCTTTTCAATAGAGCGATCGACCTTAACTTTACCTGTTGGGGGATTATTCGATACCCATTGTGCTGGAAAAAATTCATAAATAGATAAAGTAGTAGATCGTTAAATTATTATAAATAAAACTATTAATCAGAAGCTAAAAAAACATTAAATTAGCGATCGTCAATTCTTAATAAGACTGTGAGATTCTCGAATAATGGGAAAAAAAATTACTCCCTCGATTGGCAAATTTTCCTGATTCAAGCGATTCTATCTCATTTAAAAAAATTACATCATGACTAATCAGTTAGCTGGTTTTGCATCTTTGCCAGCAGACACTTTTGCTGAGGGTCCTCCTGCGGGGGGAAATGACGGCGAAGGTAATCCCATTGATGCCAATGGACGCACTGGCCCTTTTGAGGGGCAACCCGTTCAAGGCTTTAGTGGAGTACAGTTTGCACCAGATAATAGCGGGGCATTTTGGTTTTTATCCGATAATGGCTTTGGAACACAAGACAATAGTACGGATTATTTATTACGCATATATCAAGTAGATCCTAACTTTTCAGGCGCAGAAAACGGCGACGGAAGTGTCGAAGTACAAGGCTTCGTCCAACTTTCCGACCCCGATAATTTAATACCTTTTGATATTGTTAACCAAGACAGCGAAGATCGTCTGCTTACTGGGAGCGATTTCGATGTTGAATCTCTTGTCATTGATGATAATGGCGATATTTGGGTAGGAGAAGAGTTTGGGCCATACTTGCTACATTTTAACTCCGATGGAGAATTAATCGAAGCACCCATTGATACGCCTAATATTACTAATCTCAATACCCTTAACGGTCAAGATCCTTTAGTTATCGGTCATCGTGGGGCTAGTGGAATATTGCCCGAACATACCTTAGAAGCCTATGCAACTGCGATCGCTCAGGGGGCAGATTTTATCGAACCTGACTTGGTAATTACTCAAGATGGCGTTTTAATTGCCCGTCACGAACCAATCTTGGATGACACTACCAATGTTGCCGAGGTGTTTGGTGAAGATCGGATGTCTACCAAAATTCTTGATGGAGAAGAGGT
>CAYXWE010001040.1:0-1592 GCA_964468145.1 uncultured Pleurocapsa sp. | reverse complement strand
CATCGATATTATCTAAAGCAATTAATAAACCCTGTAATAGACGATCTCTCTCCTCCGCTTTGCGTAGTTGATAGCGAGTCCTTCTGGTGATGGCTTCGATGCGAAACTCTAGGAATACTTCCAAAAAGCGACGAATAGTTAACAATTGAGGGTCGTTGTTAACTAATGCCAGCATATTTGCCCCAAAGTTTGCCTGTACTGCAGTTTGTTTGTACAGGTTATTAAGAACTACCCTCGGATAAGCATCCCGCTTGAGTTCGATAACCACTCGCATTCCCGCGCGATCGCTTTCGTCGCGGATGTCGGAAATACCGTCAATTTTTTTATCGTTAACCAGATCCGCAATCTTCTCAATTAAAGAAGATTTATTGGTTTGGTAGGGCAGTTGGGTGATAATAATTGCTTCTTTATCTGCTCTACCGCGCCCAGAAATAGTTTCAATTTCTGCCACTCCGCGCATCGTAATCGATCCCCGTCCCGTAGTGTAGGCTTCTTTTATGCCTGCCCTACCGACGATCTGCCCCCCTGTGGGAAAGTCGGGACCTTTGATGTATTGCATCAAGTCGAGATCGGTAATTTCTGGATTGTGAATTAGGGCGATCGCACCGTCGATTACTTCTCCTAAGTTGTGGGGGGGAATATTGGTCGCCATTCCCACTGCAATACCAGAAGAACCATTAATTAATAGTTGGGGCACTCTGGCTGGTAGAACGATTGGTTCTTGCTGCGAACCATCAAAGTTATCGGCAAAATCTACCGTCTCTGCTTCGATATCCCGCAGTAGCGAATCCGTCGCCAAAGACTGCAAACGACACTCTGTATAACGCATGGCTGCGGGGGGATCGTTGTCGATCGAACCAAAGTTGCCATGCCCGTTGATTAAGGGATTTCTCATCGAGAAATCCTGTGCCATCCGTACTAAAGCGTCGTAAACCGCAGTATCGCCATGGGGATGGTATTTACCCAATACTTCCCCCACCACGCGGGCGCACTTACGAAAGGGACGGTCTGGGGTCAGTCCTAACTCGTACATGGCATATAGAATACGCCTATGGACTGGTTTTAGACCATCCCTAGCGTCTGGCAATGCCCTGCCAACAATCACGCTCATGGCGTACTCCAAATAGGAGCGAGACATTTCGTTACTCAGATCGGTGGGGATAATCCTTTCCTGGGAAGTGGTCATACTGTGAAAAACTCCAAATATATGCAATAATTTGGATTAATGGCTGATAAACTCTCCTAAATTCTCTTTTATAGCCAATAAAGCCCAATATAGTAGCATTTTATAAATAAATTCTACCATATTTTGTTCCTTTCTGGTGGCACAAAAACCCTTCTATATCTACCATAGAAGTCTCGGATATCTCCCATAATTCTTAAGGTCTAGTTTCTTTTTAGCTTCTGCTGTAGTTTACTGATTATCTTGGCGATTTTTAGCTGACTGATACGTCGTTTATTTAAGCTTTTAATGTTTGGTGAATATTGCGATCGCACATCAAAGAAATGATTGATTTCAGTGAGAATTACGGCTAATTTCGCCATCAAATGGTCACTACGGTATTGTGCCACTAATGACTCTACACTTTTGT
>CAYXWE010001039.1:0-1595 GCA_964468145.1 uncultured Pleurocapsa sp. | reverse complement strand
CATTCTATGGATAGCACCAAGCTCCTTTTATCAGCATATAGAGCAATTCGCTCTGAGGATAGTTGGATTTTTACAAAAGTCAAATTTCTCCCGCTCTGCAGCCTCATGAGCTATTGATTTCCTCATCAATAAAGAGCATCAGCTAAATCAGTGATTGCGCCTACTCTAATTGAAATGTTTGCCAGAAATTATTGAGTATAAGAACGCTTATTTCGAATTTTAGACAATGAAAAATCTAAGCTTATAAAGGAAAAATGAAAGTCCTATTCGTTATGAATTACGATGTTAAATATAACCTTGAACTCTGGAAAAAGAAAGCCGAGACAGAGTGTCAGACTCATCTTCTTTGGGGAATTACTCATTTAGCTCGTTACGGCATCGGCATCGACACCTTAAGCTTCAAAAAATTAAGATCCTACATAAAGTTGGTTTTTTCTGGATTCTAAGTACAAGAATTCAAAACCAGCTACGAGATGAGATGAAGATTCCAGAATTGCGTCTTCCATTTTTGGAGTGGGTACCAGGCTTGGAATTCTACAACCGCTTTACAAGTTCTCTAGCTTTGAAATCATATATAAGATCTCTGTTCAGAAAAATTAGCTTAGATATTCATTAGTTGGATCTGCTTCCCAACTTTAGTTTTTGATCTCCTTTGAAGTCTGTATTAGCCTTAATTCTTGGTGGACTGAAAAGAGACTCTCTATATATAGAATCCAGAAAATATCAGGTCGCATGATAAAGCTTTCTGTCAAGTTAAAAAACACCATCATTGTCAAATAAGTGACTGGTACTAGGCCGATTACGCTTCGTTCTAATCGAGCAAAACGCAATGCGTTAGCATATCCTAGGATGAAATTTAGGCCGAAAAGCGAAAGACCTACTAATCCAATGTCAAACAAGAGCATCAGGTAACCATTGTGAGCATGCGGTGGCTCATTTCCTGGCAATAAATACCTCCATACCTCACCGACTTGGCCCCGCCAGCCACCTTGCCAAAAAGCCTCATAGCCATAGCCCCACAACAATCGCTCCTGGATTTCCTGCCACATGATTTCCCAGTAGATTGTCCGGCCACTAATCGTAATCTCGCGATCAATCAATTCCAGAAGTAACTCCGCGTTACTGATCAGTGCAGCCAAAATAAAAATTAGAGAAAGCAGCGATAATAAGATGAATGGAATAAAGTGAAAATAGCTCCAACGTAATGATCTATAAAAAGGAATCAGAAAAATTGCAATGCAGACGACTAAAATAGCCGCTTTTGTTGTAGACATCCAAAGTACTAGAGCTGAAATGAAGATGCCAAAGTAATAAATAGGTATAAGAGATTTCTGCGATTGCTGAAATAAGATTGAGAAGGGGTCTGTTTTTTGCATTACTGCTCTTTTTCTAGAAGCTAAACCTAGTGAAGGTTGATCTAAAATATTTACCCAGCATAGTAACCCTGTTAGAGTCATCATGCTTCCTAGAAAGACCTTATGAATAAATAATCCTCGCCAAGCCCCGGTATGGGTTGTATCTTGAGAATTCGCAATAAAGCCTACTCCCATCACGCCATAAGTGGGTAAAAATGCTCCAAATAGGAAACTACCTAC
>CAYXWE010001038.1:0-1595 GCA_964468145.1 uncultured Pleurocapsa sp. | reverse complement strand
TAAGCCTTTACTTTAATTTACATGAGTTGGCTTTAGAATGAAACAGCCCTACCTTTAATAAGGGGGGTGCGCGACAGCGCGGGGGGATTGAAAGCAATAATAGCCCCGAACAGACAGAACTATTGCTATCTGGATTAGTGGTTAAAAATAATAATTATCTACGAGTTAAGAATCTTATTTACCAGTCAATATTTAATGCCGAATGGGTAGAACAACAATTAAATAATTTACGTCCCTATCGAGTTAGTTTTGAGGCTTGGTTAAAAGATGGTAGTGAAACTAATTTATTAACTGGATTAGCATTAAAAGAAGCTTTAGCTTGGGCGGAAAACAAACAATTAAGCGACTCCGACTATCGTTATTTAGCTGCCAGTCAGCAATTAGCGCGACAGTCAACAGAACGAGATTTAGTGCGCGTATCGCAGGAAAAAGAACAAACAGAATTTACTTTGTTCTCAGTACGAGAAGCTTACCGTTTAATTATCGTAGCTCGTCACCACGCACAACACAAAGTTAAACAGTTACGTATTGCTAAAAGCTGGATCGGTATAGTAGCGATCGCAGTTTTTATCTTCACGATATGCTTGCGTCAAACTGGAATATTGCAGGGATTAGAATTAACTGCATTAGATTTATATTTTCAACAACGTCCTATAAATAATATTTCTTCTCGCATTACTATTGTTACCATTGACGAACCCGATCTTCAACAACTAGGGCAATTTCCTCTATCAGATCGAATTTTAGGGCGATCGCTATCTAAGCTAATTGACTACCAACCTAGAGTTATGGGCTTAAATTTATATCGCGATTTGCCCATTCCGCCAGGAGAAACAGAATTAGAAGAACTATTAGAATCTACACCCAATTTAATTGGCATCAAGAAAGTAATCGGTGCAAAAATTCCCCCGCCACCAAGTTTGGCAGAAAATCGAGTTGGTTTTGCCGATCTAATCTTCGATCCCGATGGTATAATCCGTCGTGCTTTACTCTCTATACGTAATGATAATACTGTCGATCGCAGTTTTGCTCTGAGGTTAGCTTTAAAATATTTACAAGCAGAAAATATTCAACCCCAACCTTTACCAAAGAATGCGATCGCATTGGGAAAAACTACCCTGATGCCTTTTCAACCTAACGATGGTGGTTATATTCGCGCGGATGCGGGAGGATATCAGACTTTAATTAATTATCGCGGTACTTTAGAGCGTTTTATCCACTATTCTCTTTCGGATTTATTAGCAAGTAATGTTCCCCCAGAAGCAATTCGCGATCGCATTGTTGTAATTGGTTCGATAACTGACACCACCAGCGATCTTTCTCCCACTCCCTTTAATACTTGGCAATCTAATAAACAAATGGCATGGGTAACAATTCACGCCAATATTATTTCTCAATTATTAAGTGCAGCGATCGATGATAGGGCGATGTTGCGTACTATGTCTAAAGGTACTGAATGGGTGTGTGTTTTACTTAGTGCGGTAGTTGGATCGTATCTTGGTTGGCGGTTGCGAGTGTTGTGGCAGATGGCGATTGTTTTAGCTTTCGTTTTATTGATAACGATATTACTGACTTTTCTGACATTTTTGCAGGGG
>CAYXWE010001037.1:0-1598 GCA_964468145.1 uncultured Pleurocapsa sp. | reverse complement strand
GGTGCAGTTGAAGAAGTCACAGATGCGGAGGTTCGCCAGCAATATGAAACCAATGTCTTTGGTGCATTAGATGTAATGCGAGCAGTATTACCCCAGATGAGACAGCAACGTAGCGGACACATTCTCAATTTATCTTCTGTTGGTGGTGTTGTGTCTTTCCCTGGTGCGGGAATTTACTGTAGTACTAAATTTGCTTTAGAAGCTTTGAGCGAAGCAATGGCTCAAGAAGTCGCACCATTAGGAATAAAAGTAACGTTAGTTGAACCTGGTGCATTTCGGACAGATTTCAACGGGCGATCGCTTGCGACTACAGATAATGTAATTGATGATTATGATGAAGCAATTGGTGGTTTCCGCGAATGGGTAAAAGATGTAGATGGCAAACAACCAGGGGATCCTCAAAAAGCTGCCGAAGCAATGATTCGGAGTGTAGAAGCAGATAATTCTCTACGTTTGCCTTTAGGTGCGGATGCCGTAAGTGCAATTGAAATCAAGTTGGAGTCAGTCAAGAAAGATGTCGATACAGTCAGAGAAGTTGCCCTAGATACTGCTTATGAGGGTGTAGTTGTCAGTGCAATAGGTGGTTGAATCGAAATTTTATAGGGCGCGCGATTCAGACGAACCCTACTACAGTTAACTCGGACAACCCACCGTTAAGACTGGTATTGGGCAAATACGCCTACAGCAAGTTTTGTCAAAAATTAGCATCCCTCGCAGCAGAATTAGATGCTTGGGAAGAAATAGTAGCCAACACTGACTTGAAAAATTAAGCATATGAATACCATTACACAGAACAAACAAACAGCAGACAAAGTAAAAATCCGCGATTTAACCGAACAATGGATAAATATCTGGAGTCCAAAAGAAAAACCCTTTACAGGAGATGGTTTAGAGAACATCTTTGCTACGGGCGAAAACGAAATCTTAGTCTTCGATAATTTCGATAACGGCGTAGTTGTCCTGCATAGCCTTAAAGAATATCTCGATACTTGGATACCAGTAATGAAGAACTTTAGTTATTGGTCAATTCAGTTAGAAGATAACTTAAACATTTCAATCGATGGCAATTTAGCAGTAACTACTTTTTCTTGGACTGGTGGTGGAAAAACCAAAGACGGACAGAAAATAACAGCTAGGCAATACGGTACTCATACTTGGAAACGTCTCAACAATGAATGGCGATTGGTACACGAACATTTAACTGTTGGCACTATTAGCTAAATTTAATCCAGACAAAACTATATATATCTCTCAAAAATCGACAGAAGAGGCAAAAAATGACTTTAGTCTGGCGAAAGACTGCTAAATGGAAAATAAAACAGCATTAGTTACAGGCGGAAATCGCGGGATCGGATTGGCGATCGCTCAAGGATTATTAGCTAAAGAATATCGAGTAATTATTACTGCTCGTTCCTTGGAAAAAGCCCAACAAGCTGGGTCAAAACTTCAAGGAGATGTTATTTCAGTAGAATTGGATATTAGTAGCGATCGCTCTATTGAAGCAGCATTTAAAATCGTTAGTCAAAAAATAGATAGCTTGGACGTGCTAGTTAATAATGCAGGTATCTATCCCGATAGTAACGTTAATATTCTTACCG
>CAYXWE010001036.1:0-1599 GCA_964468145.1 uncultured Pleurocapsa sp. | reverse complement strand
CCTTTATTTGCTTGCTGTAGTGTTATCGATAGAGAAAAGACGATTTATGCAACCGAGTAACAACTGATTAAAATGCGAACAAGAAGAGATAAAGCGATCGCTGTTTGAGCGATTATTTTGACGATACAAAAAATTTTAGATTTATTTGCATAAATGTATTGGCTCTTTGAGAGAAGATACAAGGGCGGGAAATATAAAAACTCGATTCTGCGTCGATCGATTAGCCAAGAGCGAGCTAACACCTGTCTTCAAAATCTCAGTTACTACTCTATCTCTCAGTTGGAGTCTTGTTTATGACTTACGAGCAGCAATATGACACATTGATTCAAGAAATTGTTTCCCAAGACATTAATAAAATCAACGCTTATTTGGAAAATAATCTATCCTGCATAGATAATAATTTTGTCAGCAAGGTAAAAGAAACAGCCAAGAACTATAAAAAAGACTGTCTCGAACAGTGGGCAAAATTAAATATGGTTTTGGCAGCAATTCATTTTTATCATTCTAAAAACATAAGTTACGCTGACAATAAAATAAATATTAGAGAAGAAGGAGTCAAATACCACAATCAAGCTTTCAATTTTTACGAAAAAGAAAAATGCGATCGCTCCTTAGCTGTTTGCCACAGCTATTTAGATACCGCCTACGAACAATTTGTTTATAATCTCAAACAATATGCAGGAATTGTTCCTGAAGATGAGTCAGTTATAAGAGCGATCGAGAAACATAAAATTGCTACCAAGTACTTTTCTCCAGAAGAAGAATATACTCCTAGCGATGTTGTTGTTAAAGTGATAGCTACTGCTGCTGAATATTCTTACTATAAAAAACCTACTTTGCTAGAAGAAAAAATAAAATGGCGCGTAGCTAACCAGCATCTCTACAGAATTATTGAAGCTTTAAATCTACACAATTACAAACACCCAAAATTCAATAGCACTCTTGGTGAGGCTTTATCACGTAATAAGTTAATTCGACTAACTCCCCAGGAAAATTCTTCAATAGGCAGTAGTTTAAGATCGTTTCTTTATAAAATAGGTAGAATTTCTTATCTATACAATGACGACTATAAGCAGAAAGAACGAGAAAAAAAATACAATCAAGGAAACCCAATCGCTCGTTTAGAAGCACCTAAATTTAATGACGATTCAAATACTAGCTTGATTGACAGTTTAGAAGATAAGGAATCAATGTTTAGGAAAGGAAAATTTAAGGAATTAATGCCTTGGGAAGATGTAATAAACCTAGATTCAATAGTACAGAATAAACATCTTGCTTATCACATTGAAAAATCCATAAAAATTGATCCAGAGGAACGATTAGAGAAATGCCACGCCAAAAAATACCCTCAAGCTAATTGTAAAGCTTTTGCACAGCAAAGAATAATCCAAGAGCCTAAAGCAACTTTACAGGAATTAACAGAAGAATGGCAGATACCAGAAGGCACTTTATTTGATTACCGAAAAGGTAGAATTTACGATCGCTTTCATCGGCTACTGCAAGCTATTGCCATAGAAGAAGAAATTAAATATAATCTCAGTCCTCAGCTAATAGATTATATTAGGCAAGATGAATCGAATAAGTTAAGAAATTGTTATC
>CAYXWE010001035.1:0-1601 GCA_964468145.1 uncultured Pleurocapsa sp. | reverse complement strand
TTGATTTCTAGTAGTTGGATAATGAGTGCGAATATATTTCAACAGTCATTACTTAAATACTTTGTAAAACACTTATTTCGTGAAAATGGTTAAATAAGCTACTGAACTATCTTTTTTCTAACTGTTATATTTAAGTGTTTTCACCGAACAATAAATTTATCATATTCCTTTTTCCTATTTTTGCCAATTACTTAACAATAAATTTATGTTGATTTCCAGACAATGATTTAGTTAAGAAGTTGGTTAAGCCAAAAAATCTTCAATAGCGGGTACATTTACCCAAGCCTGTTGTTGATAAGACTTATGAGTCAAATCCATCAGCAACTGGGAATATACCCCTTCTTTTAAAGAAGGTGTCAGGGAATTCCCAGTATCGATAGAGGTTACCAGACGATCTACTACTCGAATAAAAGGTGCTAATCTGCCATCGGTAAAAACGCGCTCGAAGTCATATTTTTTGGGTACGGATACTTTTTTCAAAGCTTTTCCTGCGGGAGCTTCAAATAGTTCAAACCCGTGGACATAATCTTTTAAATTACTGCTACCGAGAACTAACGTTCCTTTTTCTCCATATATCTCTACCCAATGTCCTCGACCGCTGTAGGTTACAGAACTAATGGATAATTGCACTGGCGTACCATCTGCCAATTCCAGCATAATCAAGCAGGTATCGTCTGCATCTACTGGCTTAATTTTGCCACCATCATTACGATCGGGACGTTCTCCAATCGCGCAGTTGAGATACCCAGACAAGCGAGTGGCAGGACCAAACAGCCAGCTAATGTAGTCGAAAGCGTGGGAAGCTACTGCGCCCAATGCACCACCACCAGCATCTTTTTGGGAATACCAATTCCAATCTCGTTTGGGGTTAGCACGACTAGTAACCAACCAGTCAATTTTAATTAATCTCTTTTTGCCCACAAAACCATCTTTGAGACGCTCTGCCAGTAGTTGCCAAGCAGGGACATAACGAAATTCAAAATCGGCGATCGCAACTACCCCTTGAGCTTGGGCTAAATGATATAGTTTTTTGACTTCATTGGCATTCATTGCCATCGGTTTTTCTAGCAATAAATGTTTTTGGGCTGCTAAAACTTTGCGTGCCATTTCATAGTGCAAAAATGGTGGAGTAGAAATACTAACCGCATCGACTTCTGGTAAGGCTAAAATCTTATCGAGATCGCTATAGGCATAAAAAATCTTATTATCATCTGCGATCGCTTTTGCTTTATTGATGTCGCGATTGTAAACAGCTACTACCTCAGTGCGAGGATGTTCCTGAAAACCTGGAATGTGGATCTTTTGCCCAAATCCCGTACCGACTACCGCCACGCCTATCTGATTCATATCAGTTACCAGTTACCAGTTATCAGTTATTAATTATCAGCCATCGGCGACCAGTTATCAATTCCCTATCTAAAACCTCAATCGTCTTTAGATAAATTTTACAAAGCGTAAATATATTTATTCTCTGGGGGGGTGTATTTTATATTTTTTCTTTGAATTTTTTATTGTTGTAGTAAAAACAATTACAATAATTATATATTTGATTTGTTTTATAAAAGTATTTTTATTGATACAAAAACTCGAACAATAATTAT
>CAYXWE010001034.1:0-1601 GCA_964468145.1 uncultured Pleurocapsa sp. | reverse complement strand
AGTTGCTTGGTGGCTTCTACCGCCAGGGCGATCGCTTTATCGATTAATTCTTTGCCCTTTGTTGCCATTTGGTATCTAGCTACGTCTAAAGATGCTAACAGTAGATAACTAGGACTAGTAGACTCCACTAGCTGCAAGGCTTTACTAATTCTTTGGCTGCATACTCGATCGCCTTTAAGGTGCAGCATCGATGCTTGAGTCATAGCACTCAAGGTTTTGTGGGTAGACTGTACGGTAAGATCTGCGCCTACACTCATAGCTGAGGGTGGTAAATCGTCATGAAAAGCGAAGTGTGCGCCGTGAGCTTCGTCTACCAACAAAGGAATATTATATTGATGAGTTAGATCGGCGATCGCTTGTAAATCGCTACAGATACCTTGATAAGTTGGGTGCAGCATCATTACTGCTTTGGTGTCGGGATGTTCTTGTAGAGCCTGTTGTACCGCCTCTGGAGTAACGTTATAGACTAATCCTTCTTGGGAATCGTATTCTGGCTGAATAAAGATTGGTATTGCTCCTGAAAGAACCAATCCCGCGATCGCCGATTGATGAATGTTCCTCGGCAAAATTATTTTATCTCCCTCGCCACAGGTAGCCATAATTGCAGCCATAATGCCACAGGTTGACCCATTGACCAAAAACCAAGTTTTATCTGCACCAAAAGTCTGGGATGCTAATTCTTGGGCTTGTTGAATAACTCCGACAGGGGCAAATAGGTTATCTAACTCTGGTAATTCTGGCAAATCGGCAGTAAAAACATCTTTACCAATTAATTCAATAATATGGCGATCGCATCCTTTCCCTTGTTTGTGTCCTGGTGCATAGAAGGCAGCATGGGGTTTTTGGGCAGATTTTTGGAGAGCATTGAATAAAGGTATTTCGTCCACGAAGTGTAAGTATAGCCGTACAAAGTTATATTAGGACATTAAAAGTGACTAGTTCGGAAGTAATGAGTAATGAGTAATGAGTAATGAGTAATAATTAATAATCAAAAAATGTCCGCGCCCTAAATGCGTAGTGCTGTAGTTACAAAAAGACAATCAATTATTTTTTCCAAGGTAATTTCGTCCCCATCTCGGTGGCTGCAGAAAAGATTAAATAGAGAATGAGAAAGCCGACTCCTGCTAAAAAGGGAATTAAATCGTTATCCATAATATAAAACTAATAACTGAGGGCGTAAGTTTGAGGTTTCCTCAAACTGTTGACCGCCCGAATAACTAATAACTAATAACTAATAACTAAAGATCGATAACTAAGCACACAAATACTGCTCGATATCGGCAATTTTTTGCTGTAATTCAGGAGAAGAATTATCTACCATATACAGTTGCTCAAAAGCATCTGACCATAGTTTTTTGTCAGCAAAATAATCCGCTTTGGCGATCGCGATTTCTTCGGCTGTGGCGTTATTTGCCTGTAAGTCTTGTTCGATTTTAGCTAGATCTTGGGCGATCGCTTTTCGTTGTGTCTGTTCCATCAATAAAAAGGTAGGGCGATAGGTTTTATCATCGACGATTATTTCCCAATCATAAATTAAGCCTGGTTGTAGTTTTTCTCCCCCGTAGGCGATAGTTTGAGTGTTTGGTTTAATGGTATTACTC
>CAYXWE010001033.1:0-1601 GCA_964468145.1 uncultured Pleurocapsa sp. | reverse complement strand
GCGATCGGGCCGGAAAGTGCCGACCTGCCGGAAATTAATGCGATCGGCAACCAGATAATAGTCCACAGTCCAAAAAAAGTAAATACTTTTAACCAGGATGTATCTAACATCTTATGTTATTTAGTTAATAGTACGCTCCCTTCAACGCCTGAGGTGATTTTAAACTGAAAATTCACCCCATCGAAGATTAATTGTCCGCTGCACCATTTTCTTCACCATCAATTTGTTTGAGGTGAATATGCTTATAGCCTAGTTTGATTTCAAACTTATCTCCTTCTTTCAAACCCATGGCTTGAGTATAGGTAGAACCGATGACAATTTGACCATTTTTGTGAACGCTAACTCGGTAAGTAGGTTCGCGTCCGCGACCATCTTTTGCTCCTTCTGGATCTAGAGGAACACCTTTAGCTGCAAGCACTGCATCATAAAAGTCAGTCAGATTTACTCGCGTTTGTTTGTCTTTAGTTGTTGTGAAATATCCACATTTTTTAGCAGTTTCCCTTCTAGGTAAATGGGATAACTCTTTTACTTTTTGAAGTAAGGCTTTTCCTGTTAGTGGTGCTGTAGCAGTATCGCTCATATATTTGTTTGATTTACCTCTAATTTATGTCTCATTTTTTAAAAGACTTTTTAATCTTATTAGACATTATAAAAAATATACCGTTAAATTCCTCTCTTGTCACAAGATTTTGTTGACAATTTGTTTTTTTTTAACTTTCTTGTCCAATTTATGGGAAAAATTTCAGCCAAAAGTAATAAATTATATATTTTATTAATGATTATTTAATACTTGCTCTTCCGATTTTATCTGTATTTGGAGTTATTTTAAATAATATATTATCGGATAATATTTCAAAATGGCTTGATTTTTGTAATTTTAAAATGGTAATCGGTAGTTTTAATTAGTTGATGCTTCTTAGGGCAATAATTCCTAAAAAAATTACGGTAGGTCTTTCTACCGTAATTTTGACAATCAAAATAAACTTATTTCTAACTTATTTCAAAACAATTCTAGAACGCTGGGAGACGCAGGGGGAACCCCAGGCAATTTGTTCTGGAGCAATATTGCTAAAAACACTGCTTCTTGCGCCGATAATACTATTAGCACCGATCGCTACTCCTGCAGCCACAAAACAATCGCTAGCAAGCCAAACTCCATTACCAATATTAATGGGTGAAGTAATTAAACTAAAAAAGCGATCGCGAATATCGTGGCTACCCGTACATAAGTAAGATTTTTGAGAAACGACGCAATGGTTGCCAATATTAATGCGATCGATACTATACAGCACCACATCGTCGCCAATCCAACTATAGTCCCCGATCGCAATTTTCCAGGGATAGGTAAATCTGGCGGTAGGACGAATTACCACTCCTTTACCAATTGTTGCCCCAAACATCCGCAAGAGCCACACTCGAAAACTATTGAAGTTATGTAGGCTGAGAGGAAAAAAGATTCCCTGTACTAGCCACCATAAAATAACTAGCCAGCTAGGTTTACCGCGATCGTGTTGTGCTGAATTATATTGCTGGAGATCTACCCAAGATTTGGCATCCAAAATTGGCATCGATTCAATTGTGCTATCGATATTAGTAGTCAT
>CAYXWE010001032.1:0-1604 GCA_964468145.1 uncultured Pleurocapsa sp. | reverse complement strand
AAAATCGCGCGATCGACATTCGTACTGCAGCCTACGTCCATGCTTTAAATCGCTTGGGAGAAGCATTAGACGCTAAAGGGACAAGAGAACAGTTTATTACTAGTACCAACTAAAAATTTCTGTATAGAAGACTGCTAGTCAGTAAGACTAAATTCCATACCAGACAAACTATTAGTGGTTTTAATTACTTTTTCTAATTTAAAACCACTACTTTCAAATAATTCTTGGAATTGTTTTTTGGTACGCCAGCCACCCCCAGGAGTCGCGACATTTATTTGTACGGCAAAGATACCAGGCATAATTCCATCTGCTTCGGTTTTAGGTTCGTCGAGATCGGGGACAAAAGACTGTAGCAAAATCAATCTACCATCTTCAGGAAGTGCTGCTTTGCAGTTGGCTAAGATTTTTTTGGCATCTCGATCGCTCCAAGCAGAGATAAAGTGCTTCATAACGATCGCATCTGCCCCTTTGGGTACTTCTTTAAATACATCTCCCGTTTTTATTTCAATCCCATCGGCATCGACACCCTGACTGGCAATATATTCCCTGGCTGTTTGGGCTACATCGGGTACATCAAATAAAATACCTTTACAACCATAACGCTTCACAATGTTGGCAATCAAACCACCTTGTCCCCCACCGACATCCATCACGGTTTCGTATTGACCAAAATCGTAAGCATCTAGCAAGCCATCAACCTGGGAATTGGTCAAAAAACTCATTGCCTTAATAAAGGTGTCTTTACTCCAGTCATTGTCATAACAGTACTGATAAACACCTTTATCATTAGCTAACTCAAAAGGAACAACTCCTTTCTCTAATGCTTCGGGTAATATTTTCCAAGCATCCCATTGAGCCGGTTCAATCAGGTGCATTGCTAAATGTCCCGCCGATGGTTTTTTATTGGTAACTAAAAGAGAAGATGTTTCTGTTGGGGCAAATATTCGATCGGGCTTTTCTTCTAACACTTGCACATGAGCTAAACCGCGAAGAATAAAGTATAGTCGTTCGGTATCGGTGTTGGTTTTCTCTGCTAAACTTTCTACCGTTTGTTCTCCTTCATCGTCTAGTAAATTGAAGATACCCAAACGAGTGGCAGTATACATACATTGACTTTTAACAAAGGTCAACATTAGATCGAATACTCTTTGCTGTGCTTCTGTATTGGGATTGGCGTTAGTGGCTACCATTGTTTCGTTGATTATTAATTATTAATTATTAATTATTAATTGTTTAGTCTCCGCCCAACTCGACTAGTTTGCCGATGTTAAAGTCAATTTTGACCCAACCTTTGAGACGACGTAGGTTATCTAGCAAAAGTAAGGGTATTTGCCAGTTGTGTAGCATCAAAAAAGGTAAAGGATCTTCGGGAGTCAGAATGGCATCTGTTCCTTTTGTTACTTTACTCCACCATGCTTTGAGTTCTTTAAATGAACGAATACTTAATAGTCTCCAGAGTTCGTGATACGTCCAATAAGTAGGTTTACTATCGGGTAAGGGAGTTATGGGTGCTTCTTCGGCTTCACCATCTGATAAATAAGCTTGGGCTACCCCTGGGCGATCGTGAAACATGGTTATGGCTGAGTGCAGACGGGGGTTACATT
>CAYXWE010001031.1:0-1610 GCA_964468145.1 uncultured Pleurocapsa sp. | reverse complement strand
CTTATATTCAAAACATTAGGCAGGACTAGTTGGCCGATATGCAAGTGGCTTCAAAGTTACCGTCCCTGCTAAAATTTTATAGTGTGATGGTTATTCGTGACATAACTCTCAACACTGAATCTTCGCTTATCACACAGAGATTACAGCGCGGGCTAGATGCGGCGAATATGCGAAGCAGTATCCTTTAGGACTATGCGGCTTTCTCAACTCACATTGAGAAATTAGTGCTTCATCGGGACTCTATTGACACTTCTCTCATGTCAAATATCACCTTTAGCCAATTAATTCACAAGGTAGACATAATTGAGTCTGCCTGTATTCGCGATGAGGTAAAGCTTAGGCGTTCTGGAGAACTTATTCATCAAGTAAGCGAACAAATTTTACAGAAAGCAAATACTTTATTAGAAAAGTCACACTCCTCAGAAATAACGCAAGCAGATACTCAAATCGATCGCAGTTTTAGTGATTTTCTGTCATCCCTTACTCAGCAAAGTATTAGCACCAATTTTCTAGCCAAATACCTTCAGCCTCAGCCAAGGGCGGGTTATCACCGAGAGACAACTAAATCAATTAAATTTTTATCCGCAGCAGAAGCTTTAGATGAACTAGCAGAGGATTTGAGCGAATCAGAAATTTTTACCCTAGCTCACGATGAAAATATTGATAAATGGGTGCTTGAGGTTGAGGAGTTTATTGGCGGTCGCCAACAAGCTACATTGGCAGAAATTGTTGAAAGATTAGAGTTGACCAAAGTTCAGATATTTATTGCTCTGCTTTTTGGTAATTTTGAGCTATCGCAGTCTAGCGATTTTTATAACGGCTTTGATATCAAAATAAAGCCAATACATGCCGAACGTTAATCTAAGCAGACATAACATCATAGCCTCTTGATAGACGACGTTTTTCAGCTTTGTAGTAAAGTTCTACTCCCGTTTCGTAATTGCAACACACAGTAGAAATCGAGCGACCAAAATCTCTCTTTGTTGCCGAACCCCAGGTCTTTTTTAGCAGCCAATTTCCCCACAAGTCTTGGCATAGTTCGATAATGTAAAATCTTGTATCCTTTTGCCAAGAAGAATATAGATGTTTGTCTAATTGATAGCTCAACACGGTAATTATTTTAGTGTTCTAGCTTATCGATATTAATACGACTACATCAATCGCTTCATCAGATCGTTACTTTTTTTAAAAGAGAGCGACGGGAATTTAGGCTACTGGAGTGTCACGATCGCGCTTTGGCTAACGCAAGTAGAGCGGACACAACTTTTTTAACCGCTTATGTGAATGAATGTAAGTACTCAAATATCAGAAATTAATACCGTCGAACAAGCGATCGCTCTTCTGGGTCAATGCTCTATCATTTCAGGAATTGGCGATGCTGTTAAATATCTTGAACAAAGAGCATTAAGATATCAATTGCTATTTCTTTACAGTTATTATTTTCCCCAGCAATACAGTCAAAGCAGAGCTTCAGTTTATCCCAATTTGGAAGAAAATGAAGAGTGGTCGAAGTATACCGACCGAGAACTGGAATTTCTCCAGCTCATCAATGATAATTTGTTTCCTTTAGGTTATTTAGACTACCTCTTAGAAGAACAAATGTATTTTAT
>CAYXWE010001030.1:0-1616 GCA_964468145.1 uncultured Pleurocapsa sp. | reverse complement strand
TCGCTGACGGTAATACCACCTTAATTTGTAACCCCAAAGGATCTGTCCGCTTGAGAACCAGTGGACTAATGCCTAAAAAAGCTTATTATCTCTAACCACAAGCTAACAAGAAACTTCGGCATTTGAAAGTCCGTCAAGGGTTTCTCTCTACTACTCTTCTTAGTATTCAAATGACCAGATCGCGTCTTTGTCCGTTATCTAGTTAAATATTTTAGGTAATAGCTTTCCCTACCGAACATCCGAAAACTTAATTTTTATAAAATGATTTCGGATGGAAATCAAAGTTTACCTTTGTACTAGTAACAATACCTTCCTCAATAACAACATATATCTCAGCTAGAAAAAATAATTACGTAATACTACGATTATTTTCACCTGCCGTGTCAGATAATTCAGCACAGTAAAATATTCATAGACAAACAACAAATGTAAAATTAGAATTAATTAATAAATATAAAGACAGGATATAAAGGCATACCAAAATGAATAAATCCACTTTTAAAAATATCACCATCATAGAAAGAGAAAATAAAAGTAAACTCAGACTACGTAAAGGTAAACAGCGCCAGGATATAATTTTCGAAGTAGACCTAAACACGAAAAGCAACATCTTTAATCATGGCGTTACTAGCCACGCTCGAAGTCTAATTAAATTCAATAATATGGCGCAGGCAGAACAACTCGATCAGATGGTCGGGACTATTCTTCACGACATTGCTGCTAATAAAACCAAAATAATTAGTGAATTTAAAGAACATATCTTTCGTGTTAATATAAAAACTGAAAAGATCCAGATTAAAGTAATTAAATCACATAAAGACAAGGTTAAGAAAGCCTTCCGATCAGCTAAATTCAATTGGGACGATCTAGCATGGGAAATTAAGAAATCGTCTGCAAACATGAAAAAGGCATCACAGCTAATTCAAGAAATTAAAGATATAGCGACAGAGGAAGACATTCTCGCAGTTCTTAATGTTAGTGATGGTTACATATCTAAAACTCTTCTAGATATGACTTCATCAAAACAATATCAAACTCAAAATTCTAATGATTAATCAAATGATAATGTTAATCTCTCCTAAATACTCAGTAGCGTACTCTCGCCCGCTTTCACACTCAGAAAATCGAATCACAAGTTCTCTGCTAGTGCAAAAATTTCAGAAAAAGCGCACGGAAAAATGCCCAGCGTGTGCTGGGCTTATCGATAATTCTAGATTCTTTAATCAATGAGTGGGCCAAGGCCTTAGATTGCGAATTCTTCGAGTGTTTTACCTGCATCAAGAGCTTCTTGAATGGCTGACGGAGTGCTTCCTTGACTAGTCCAGGTTTTCTCGATGCCATTTGCATCCATGTATTTGTGCTTCGTGGGTCGAAGTTCATGCTTACCCTGCTTTTTAGATTTCTTAGTACTAGTCGATGATAAAGCTGAAATCAGTTCATTGACATCTAATCCTTGAGCAGAAATTTGTTTTTCTGCTTCTTCTGCACGAAGGGATTAGTTGCACACCACTACGCTATTGGGATGGAAGACAATTACGATAAACTCCTCGGCTTCAAAGCTCACCAGTAACCACTCTGTTGTTTTTCTACACAAGTTTGTAGTTCACGGCTTTATG
>CAYXWE010001029.1:0-1617 GCA_964468145.1 uncultured Pleurocapsa sp. | reverse complement strand
TGACAATAGTTCGTATCTTTATGACCTATCGTCCCCTACAATTTTTTATGTTATTGGGGACAGTACCTTTTAGTGCGGGTTTTTTATTATGTATGCGCTGGCTTATTTTGTTTTGGGGTATCGTTGGGGACGATCCTGCTAAACCGAGAGTACCTAGTTTGATTTTAGCTGCCATCCTGATTTTAATCGGGATTCAACTATGGATATTTGGTTTAGTTGCGGACTTGATGTCTGTCAATCGCACGATACTCGAAGACATCCAACTGCGTTTGCGTCGTCAGGAAGTTGAAAATCACTATATTCGTTCCAAATAGTTAAGTTTTTCTATTCACTTAAGTATATCTAGCTACAGAATGATATAAGTTAAGTATTGGTATGAAATTTTAACATAGTAATTATAGTAACTCTTACTTAGGATGAAGTATCGCTCAACAATCTATAGAAATCGTTTTTTTTTGGATTAGTCTCAGCAGACTAAGGTCTAGTTTCTTCCTCATATGTGGCTTAAGCTTGACCTTGTTCGGACTGGAGACAGAGAGTTAACTAAAATTACGGCATTGCTTGGTTTAGGTATGATTGACGATCTTGTTAAACTTTTTCGTCTGATTCGCGAGTCAATCAACCATAGACGGTGAAAGATTGACAAGCAACTGTTTATTCGTTTGTTTCACGCCTAGACTCAGCAAAGCAAAGGATTCACTGCAAACCAACACAACATTCTTTTGTTCTTTTTAAAAACCTGTTTAAATCATGAGCGAACAATCATTAGAAAGTAACACCGCTGATAACTTGTTAGAAGACATTGTTGTTTCTTCTCCTTCTGTAGAGACTGACAAACAAGATTATGCGCCAGGAGAAAATGCAATTATTACTGGTAGTGGTTTTGAAGCAGGTTCGAGAGTTGAAATTGCGATCTCTGACGATCCCGAAGATCCTGGGGATGATAACGAAGCTGACGTATACGAACCTTTTTCTGTAATTGCTGATGCTTTTGGCAATTTTTCTACTTCTTGGCTAGTACCTGTGGATAACAATGGTACGGGAAGCGGAATACCTGATGCTTTGAATGCGACTTTGAATTTAATCGCCACAGGAAGCAATGGTGAGGTTGCAACGACTACATTTACTGATGCAGGAGGAGCATATACCCTCAACTTTGCTGCTGCCGACCCTTCAATCTATATTCCACCGATTCCTTTTCCAAGTGCTTTAGGTACAGACTATGTTGCGGGGGGTCGAGGTGACGGTTCTGCGTTAATTCCTTTGGCAGACTTTAACGATGGAAGTAGCGATGTCAGAGTAGAAAGTCTCGCTCCTCAAGATATGGCGTTAGGACAAATCGTTCCTTTCGAGACAAAAATTTCAGTCTCAGGAGATACTTCGCCTGAAAATGGAGTAATCACTTTTGTTCTTGGTTGGAATACTTTAACAACCAACGGTAATGACTTTGGCTATGATGCGCGTACAGATGATGTAGGCTATGGCGTTATTGAAGCATTCATTGATACTAGCGACGGCGCTTTTGTTGATACTGGAACTTCTGCGACTGTAGACTCATTTAATTGGTCACTCATAAATGACGAAATCGTTGGTACTTTTACTGTTAGCGGACTCGAT
>CAYXWE010001028.1:0-1622 GCA_964468145.1 uncultured Pleurocapsa sp. | reverse complement strand
ATCCTAGGTCGTTGACTTCCATATAAAAGCAGCTCCTAAGTAAGTAATTTTAAAACAACATTCTTTTCTAGAATATCATTACTTAGGATAATAAAGTTCATCTGCTGGGCTTCTCTATGGAATAGATTATCCTCAAAAAACTAACGATATCGATTAATAAAACTTTACAATCGAAATGATGCACCTAAAATGAAATATCGATACTTTAGTAATAAAATTTAATCAAGTCATCTCGATAGTTACTGTTAGTCTGAATACCTACCAACTCCAAATAATGTAATGACAACCAAGATTGCAGCTTCGATCGCATCAGTTATTGATAGCAACACCGAATTAATTGAATTAAATCAAGCAACTTCGTACTGGCAGAGGGGGGTGAGCGAGGTAATAGATGAAGATGAAGAGCCGTATTTAGTTTTTCCTCAGACAACAGATATTTTAGCAAATCTTGTCAAACAATCCCATCGAGAACAATGGCGTATTTTGATCTGTGGTGGAGGAAGTAAACTAAACTGGGGCAATCTAACTGAGAATATACAGTTAGTTATAAGTACTCAAAATTGCGATCGCCTTATCGAACACGCGGTAGGAGACTTGACAATTACTGTAGAAGCAGGAATGAAATTGCATACTCTCCAAGATATATTGCGATCGCACAATCAATTTATACCTATCGATCCTAGCTATCGAGACTGTGCTACCGTCGGAGGAATTGTGGCAACCGCTGATACTGGTAGTTGGCGAGAGGGTTACGGAGGTATCAGAGATTTATTGCTGGGACTATCTTTTGTCCGCGCGGATGGTGCAATTGCCAAAGCAGGGGGGAGAGTAGTTAAAAATGTAGCTGGTTACGATTTAATGAAATTGTTTACTGGTGCTTACGGTAGTTTGGGTATCATTAGTCAATTGACTTTCCGTACTTATCCCCTAATTGCGACTTCTCAAACTTTAGTTCTTACTGGTCAAGCTAGAGCAATAGCTGAGGCTTGTCAAAGTATTCGTAATTCTGGCTTGACTCCTACAGCGGTAGATTTACTATCGGGAAGTTTACTAACACAGTTAGAATTAGGAGAGGGAGTAGGATTAATAGCACGCTGGCAAACTATCCCTGAAAGTATTGTTCGGCAAATAGAACAAGTAAAAGCGATCGCCAGTAAATTGAACTTAACTACCCGCGACTTTCGAGATAGTGCGGAAGTAGATCTATGGCAAAAATGCTCTACTATAGTCAATCTCCCTCAATCAGATACAGCAGTCACCTGTAAAATAGGCGTTGCTCCAACTTCTGCAGTAAATTTTTTACAATCAAAAGAAGTAATTGAAAATGAAACAGCTATTAGAATTCACGTTAGTAGCGGTATTGGGAAGTTACAGCTAAATAAGACAGACGACCAAACTCTAAGCAAAATGAGATCTTACTGCCAAGAAAATCATGGTTTCCTGAGTATTCTTGATGCACCCAAGTCAATTAAACAACAGATAGATGTTTGGGGGTATACGGGCAATGCCAGATCGACGATGAAAACTATCAAAGATCGATTCGACTCTCAGAATATTCTCAATCCCAGTCGCTTTATAGTTTGATAAATCAAATTAATAAAATAAATATTTGAAAAATGACT
>CAYXWE010001027.1:0-1623 GCA_964468145.1 uncultured Pleurocapsa sp. | reverse complement strand
TGACCAATAGCCTAACCCAACATTTTTTTTATCAATTACTGATATTTAAGCAAAAACTACGAGCCACCAAACTCTTCTTTTAATAGTTCGTCGTTATCGTCGGCAATATTAGCTACCAAGGTAATTAAACGAGAAATTTCCCCTGGATACATATCCGCTACGGTGCGTTGAGCAGAAACCATGACTTTATCATCTTTAATACTAAAGCAGGTTTCAAACGTTCCCGTCCAGTTCATTTCTAATAAACGGCGCATCAACCCAGATTCATCATCGGCTGGTAACTTCAATAAACTAGACCATACAGTGAGTAAATCATCATCATTTTCTCCTGTAAGCTGAACAAAAACCTCAACGCTACCATACTGGAATTTCCAGAGGCTTCCTTGTTCTGAATGACTCACCATAGCGGTATTATCTTGGTCGAGGCTAGAGATAACCGTTTCAATAACTTCCTGATGGCTAGAGCCTGTATCCATAAATTCATCAACAGCCCGATCTGTATCTGTTTCTAAAGTGGGAATTTGACCAACCATAATAATTTTCCTGATAGATGGATAGATTAAATTAATTCTGACATCGTGAATCTAGCATCAAGTTCCAATCTTGGCTAACTTTGTACTGACTCATTTCAATTAAAGGCGCGATCGCATTACTCTGGTTACAGAATTTAACAATGGCTAGAGAAACAGTTTTTGATGGTTAACTAGTAGTCGAGGTATGGAAAATGCGATCGCTCTTGACCTGGATATGAAACAATTATATCTAAGTTAAATTAGCATTGGTCTTGCAGTGCTTTTTTTTCACGAAGTAAATAGCTACAAACACGAAGCAACCTAATATTAAGCAAGCTTTAACCTCATTTTTTCAAGATTTCGTCCAATCACAATTATCATGACTACCTACTACTACGTTGCAGCCAGCCAAAAGTTTTTATTTGAAGAAGAACCTTTTGCAGAAGTAATTGAAGAGCGTATTCGCAACTATCGAGAAAAAAATAAAGAAATTGACTTTTGGTTAATCAAGCAACCAGCCTTTTTAGACGCTCCCGAAATGGCAGATATTAAGGCGAAAATTCCCCAACCCTGTGCTGCTGTGATTACTACCGACAAAACTTTTGCTACGTGGCTCAAGCTACGATTAGAATACGTGTTGTCGGGGCAATTTGAAGCACCTTCTGATACTATTCCCGAACCTTTAGCTTCTTTAGAACCAGTTGCATAAAAGTACTAAACTTTAATCAATAGGATTTAGCAGAGATGTCGCTTTGAATGTCTCTGCTTTTTCGATCGCCTTGCTTGACTAACCTAAAAAACCCTGTTTTTGATATTCCGCTTCGCTAATATGAGGAACGGGGCGATCGCTATCGCGCACAAACTCTTGGTATTCCCCATTGGTAACTAGATTGCGACTCAGGCAAAAACCTGGTAGAGATGAGGTTGTTTTCTCCCCCTCGCGATCGAACCAGCCTGTTTTACGCAGCTTGGTTTCTGCTTGGACAATAGCCGATTCTGTATTGGCGATCGCCGTAGCAGAAATATTATAGGCAAAATCTCGTTCCTCGCGATCGCTACCAACTATAAAGTCTCCTGAAGGAATAAAGGTAAAAGATGAGTCTGCTTCGCA
>CAYXWE010001026.1:0-1629 GCA_964468145.1 uncultured Pleurocapsa sp. | reverse complement strand
GGATTGGCAAGGAGTCGAAGGCTTTGAATTGGATCGTAGTGAAGGTTTATTGGATATTGAGGACGATCTAGATGTATTTGCTTGATACAACCACTGTTTCAGATTACCTAAGAGGAAATATTGGAATATTAACAAAACTCAAAAGTATCTCACCCAAATTAATTGCCATTAGCAGTAGCACAAAGTTTGCAATCGAGTATGGACTAAGAAAAAAGCCAAGTTTGAGAAAAGTTTATCAACCACCACTTGAGGCGATATACGCTCAAACGAAAGATGTCGAGTTTAACACAATAGTAGCTATCGAAGCAGCCAAAATTAGAGATGAATTAGTTAAAGCTGGAACGCCAATCGGATTGGCAGATTTATTCATTGCTGCAATAGCAAGATGCCATAAATTAATTGTTGTCACCAGCAACACCAAACATTTTGCAAAAGTACAAAACTTACAATTGGAAGATTGGAAATCATAGAAGTGGATTTTAACCAAGATTGAGACAGAGTTGAGAGAAAGTGGCACAATAAGTTTTATATTTGAAGTTTTAGTTTTAAATTCATGACAGCAACACCACTAAAAAGCGATCGCGAAGTGCCAGCTGACGCTGACCGCATCAATTACCAAGTACCCGATAATCTGGGTCGTTTCGGCATTTACGGCGGAAAATACGTTCCAGAGACGTTAATGCCTGCTTTAGCCGAATTAGAGACGGCTTACGCTAAATACAAGGACGATTCGGAGTTTAACGAAGAACTCAACGGCTTACTTAAAGATTATGTTGGCAGAGCGAACCCTTTATATTTTGCCGAGCGTTTGACCCAACATTTTGCGCGTCCAGACGGTACGGGAGCGCGAATCTATCTCAAGCGAGAAGACCTCAACCATACAGGAGCGCACAAGATTAATAATGCTTTAGCTCAGGCGTTGTTAGCTATTCGCATGGGTAAAAAACGCATTATCGCCGAAACAGGTGCGGGACAACATGGGGTAGCTACTGCTACTGTGTGCGCTCGTTTTGGCTTGGAATGCATTATCTATATGGGCGTACAGGACATGGAGCGTCAAAAGCTCAACGTGTTTAGAATGCGCTTATTAGGGGCTACAGTACAACCCGTAACAGCAGGTACGGGGACGCTTAAGGATGCTACTTCCGAAGCAATTAGAGATTGGGTCACAAATGTGGAAAACACTCACTACATCTTAGGCTCTGTAGCGGGTCCTCATCCTTACCCGATGATGGTGCGAGATTTTCACGGGGTAATCGGTCGCGAAACTCGCCGTCAGTGCGAAGAAAAATGGGGCGGTTTACCCGATATTCTCTTGGCTTGTGTGGGTGGTGGTTCTAACGCGATGGGTTTATTCCACGAATTTGTTCCCGAAAAGTCGGTGAGACTTATTGGGGTGGAAGCAGCAGGAGAGAGCGTTATTTCTGGTAAGCACGCTGCTACCCTGACTGAAGGTCGTCCTGGGGTGTTACATGGTGCGATGAGTTATTTATTACAAGATACGGAAGGACAGGTAGTAGAAGCTCATTCTATTAGTGCTGGATTGGATTACCCTGGTGTGGGCCCCGAACACAGTTATCTGAAAGACAGTAACCGCGCTGAATACTATAGCGTCACTGATGCTGAAGC
>CAYXWE010001025.1:0-1646 GCA_964468145.1 uncultured Pleurocapsa sp. | reverse complement strand
GATCCGATTAAATCTAAAGTTTATTTTTCTTCTGTTGGTTAGAACCCGTCAATTAGAAAAAGAACTATCATTTAAAAAAAAGAGGGAAACTATACCCCTCTTTTTTAATCTTAAGATATTAAATCTAATACTCAATTCTTTATTTATATTTTTGATTTTGTAATGATCGATTATGTTTGGATACTAAAGACTTCTGCCATTGGCGCGATCGCTGTAAACCTAGCTATAGGGTTCTCTATGGGGAATCTCAATATCGCCTTATCTCATGGCATGGAGACAAAATTAATAGACGATTTTGATAATTTAGCAAATCGCCACAGCCTACCTTTAACTGCCAAAGATTTAAAGCAAACAATTGCTACCGTTTATCCCGTAGCCGAAACTGCCGAAGAACTCGAATCAAACAATCCTCAAAACCCTTTCTTCGATGCAGACGATCCTGCTATTTATCTTCATCCCGAAGATCCTCGCCAGAGTTTTGTCATTACTACTTTCAAAGAAGGCGGGCTAGGAGTCTACGATCTGATGGGAAAACCAATACAAAGCATCAGTCCGCCCGATATTCGTTATAACAATGTCGATGTCGTTTATGGAGTTGAATATCCATCTCAGATGCTGGGAGAAGTAGCTTCTGTCGATCTGGCGATCGCATCTGACCGCAGGAATGACACTTTGGCTATATTTAAAATTAATCCCGATTTGAATCTTTTCGTCAAAAATCCTCTAGAAGAAATTGTTTCTATCTCTGTGCCAGACTCTATCTTTGGGATAGATGACACAGAAGCAACAGCCTATGGTTTAACTGCTTATATCAGTAAGAACGACGGCAAAACTTATGTCTTTGTTTCTCAATCTGATGGTAATAAGATTGCCCAATTAGAAATACAGCCTAGTTTGGGTGCTGCTGATGAATTAACGGTAGATGCGAAGATTATTCGCACCTTTGCCGTACCTATTCCGCCGAATATATCTGCTAAAGAGGCTTTTGTAGAAGGTATGGTGGTAGATCGAGAAACAGAATTTCTTTATTTAGCCCAAGAAAAGTTTGGGATTTGGAAAATTAGTCTAGATTCTGTAGATTCGATACAGGAGTCACTAAAAGATTCCCATAACACCGTCGATTTGGTCAATAGAATTAAACCAGACTCTCCTTTAAATGCAGACATAGAAGGATTAACTATTTATTACGATCGCAGCGATCGAGGATATTTAATTGCTTCTAGTCAGGGGGATAGCACTTTTGCCGTCTACGATAGTGCTGGAGATAATCCTTATCTTGGTAGTTTTGCGATCGAAGGCGTCAAGCAGACTGATGGTTTGGATATCACCAGCATTCCTTTAGGAGAGAAATATCCCGAAGGAATGCTCATCGTACAAGACGGGCTTAATAAAGTTCCTCAAGTTGATTCCAATTCATCGGGTAAAAAAACTCAGTATCTCAAAACTAACTTTAAATTTGTCAGCGCAAAAGATATTTTCGAGCTTTTTTAATTTCGCGTTCGATTGAGAACCCCCTAAATCTGCTATATAAGTAGCTCCACTTTATTAAATACAAAATCAACAGAGGTATCTATTCAACTGAAAACGGCTGTTGCTTGTCACCGATGATTTTGAGCGAGCAGAAAAGCTAGATCGCTTTTCAGAAT
>CAYXWE010001024.1:0-1653 GCA_964468145.1 uncultured Pleurocapsa sp. | reverse complement strand
CACGAAAATCGTAATTTTGTTCCAGCTTTGAGAGAATTTGGCTTAATCGGTTAGTAATAGACCGCTTTTTGTCTTTACTTCTTATCCCTTCTTAGCTCGATTGTTCCACACAAAGCAATCTACTAACTGTAATTTATCTTTAAATAATTTAATAAATGTACATAAAAGTCCCGCATAAATCGAGATGAAAAAATAACAAATTGCAATTCAGATAGTGTTAGGATCGCTGTCAAGATAAAGAAACAGAGAAAGAATAAGGAAAATAAACTGAATGCAAGAATTTGACAAGTCCATACCCTTTGATGGTAGGGATATCAGACTGAAAGTGGGTCTACTCGCACCACAAGCAGGCGGTTCAGTGTTAATCCAAGCGGGAGATACGGCAGTTTTGGTTAGTGCGACTACAGCCAAGGGAAGAGAAGGAATAGATTTTTTACCTTTAATTGTGGATTATGAGGAGAAGTTATATGCAGTAGGAAAAATACCAGGAGGGTTTTTACGTAGAGAAGGTAGACCTCCAGAGAGAGCGACTTTGACGAGTCGTTTGATAGATCGTCCCATGCGTCCTCTGTTTCCTTCTTGGTTGCGAGATGATATTCAAATTGTGGCAACTACTTTATCTTTAGATGAAGATGTTCCCCCAGATGTGTTGGCGGTAACAGGTGCTTCGATCGCGGTTTTGTTGGCGAAGATTCCTTTTTATGGACCAATGGCAGCAGTACGAGTAGGTTTGGTTGGGGATGATTTTATTCTCAATCCTACTTACCGCGAGATCGAGCAAGGGGAACTAGATTTAGTAGTAGCTGGTAGTCCCGATGGCGTAATTATGGTAGAAGCCGGAGCAAACCAATTACCAGAAGAAGATATCATTGAGGCAATTGATTTTGGCTATGAAGCAGTTCAAGAATTAATTCAGGCTCAAAAAGACTTGATTCAAGAGTTGGGGATCGAGATTGTTAAAGCCGAACCTCCTGAAGAAAATGAGGCTTTGAAACAGTTTATTAGCGATCGCGCTACGGAAGATATCAAACAAATTCTTTCTCAGTACGATCTGGATAAAAAGGGTCGCGACGATGCTTTAGATGAAGTGAAAGCCAGTAAAGTAGAAAATGCGATCTCTGAGTTACCTGAAGAAGACCCTGTAAAAGTTGCCACAACAGAAGACTCTAAAGCAATAGGCAAATACTTCAAAGCTTTGACTAAAAAGCTAATGCGGAGTCAAATTGTTGAAGATGGAGTGAGAGTTGATGGGAGAAAGCTGGACGAGGTGCGTCCGATTTCTTGTCAAGTGGGACTGCTACCCCGTCGGATTCATGGTTGCGGACTCTTTAGAAGAGGACTGACTCAAGTTCTTTCCCTTGCTACTTTAGGGACTTCAGGAGACGCTCAAGATTTGGACGATCTCCATCCCGTGTCGGAAAAACGCTATTTACATCACTATAATTTTCCCCCCTTCTCTGTCGGCGAGACGAAACCCCTACGTTCTCCCGGTCGTCGAGAAATTGGTCATGGAGCATTAGCAGAAAGGTCTTTAGTACCTGTATTACCTTCCCAAGAAGAGTTTCCCTATGTCTTGCGCGTAGTCTCAGAAGTTCTATCTTCCAACGGCTCTACCTCAATGGGGTCGGTGTGTGGTTCAACTCTCGCTTTAAT
>CAYXWE010001023.1:0-1655 GCA_964468145.1 uncultured Pleurocapsa sp. | reverse complement strand
TCTGCCATCATCTACTGCTCCTATCACTATCAATTCTCTATCTCGATCCAGCAATGATTTTATTCCTTGCTGAACTAAGTGTTGATCGTCTACTAATAAAATACGAATCATTTTAAGATTAAATTGAGCTATTCAAAAATTGTTTAACTGTAAAATTTATAATATTTTAGTAACTATTGTCTTAAAAAATCGGTAATATGTCGTACTTACTAAAAAGTTATTAATATATATACTCTTAAAATTACATCATTAAATGCAACCAAATTGATTATCAATTTCAATTCAAGTAGATAAATTTTCAATAATAAAAGTTGGCGTTATATTAATACCTGGAGCTTAACGATTATCTTTGGCAGCCAGCAGTTATGGAACAAGAGCAAGCTTATTGGTTAGCATGGTCGCAAATCAAGGGGATCGGCCCAATTTCTTTAAACAAGATTTATCAGCATTTTGGTTCGCTCCAAGTAGCTTGGCAGGCTCAAAAAATCGCCCTGGGAGAGATCGATGGTTTGGGCTATAAAGCGATCGACGCTATCGTGCAACAGCGATCGAGTCTTGACCCCAAAGTATTGTTAGCCAATCACCTCCAGCACAATCGTCAATTTTGGACACCAGCAGACTCTGCTTATCCCCGTTTACTGTTAGAAACTCCCAGTCCGCCACCGTTATTGTACTATCTAGGAACGGTCAAATCGGCAGAAAATAGAGGAATCGAGCCGACGATCGCGCTGGTAGGAACTCGCAATCCCACCGAATATGGCAAACGCTGGACAAAAAAGATTACTCAGGCTCTAGTGGGTCATGGTTTTTGTATTGTTTCGGGTATGGCAGCAGGAATCGATACTGTCGCCCACCGTAGCTGTCTGGAAGCTAATGGCAGAACGATCGCAGTACTAGGTACGGGAGTGGATCTGGTTTATCCTTACAGTAATCGTTCTCTCTATCATCAATTAGCTACCCAGGGTTTGATTGTTAGCGAATATCCTGCAGGAACGCCTCCAGAACGGGGGCATTTTCCCGCCCGCAATCGCATTATTGCAGGATTATGTCGAGCGGTAATAATCATTGAAGCACCCCAGCGTTCTGGGGCATTGATTACTGGTCGTTTTGCTAACGATTTTGGTCGCGATGTTTATGTTTTGCCAGGATCGCTAGATAGTCCTCAATCGAAAGGGTGTTTGGCACTGCTAAATTCGGGAGCCCACGCTATTTTGGGAATCGAACAGTTATTGGAAATGCTTGGTACAATGCCCTGTCTGGATCGTCTTCAAACTAAAAGCAAACCTATTCCCCAACTAAAGCCACAGCTAGAGCGCATCTATAAACTAATCGATCGCAACGGGGTGGCTCTCGATACTATCGTGGAGCGGACAGGATCGGGACGGGATACAGGTGAAATCTTGGCTGCTTTGTCCGAGTTGGAATTATTAGATCTGGTAACTCAGTTACCAGGGATGCGCTATCAAATTAAAGATTAGACCTATGGGCAAAAAAATTTCAGGTACATTCATTTAATAGTTTTTTATCTTATGTTATTAGGGCGTTGGTCAAAAACTTATGACGACTCAGGGCTTATGGAATAGGTTTATTGAGTGTTATTTACTAGGTATTTTTGGGAATGTTATGAAAGTGATTCTATTTTTAAAATACGCATT
>CAYXWE010001022.1:0-1658 GCA_964468145.1 uncultured Pleurocapsa sp. | reverse complement strand
AAAAAAGGATCGTTGCCATTCCACATTGCCAAAGAAAAACACAACCGTTGATGATTATCAGAAATACCCGCAATACCATCTTCTCCCCAACGATATGCCCGATAGTGAGACTGCTCAAAACTAAAATAATCCCAAGCCGAACCATCCGCACTATAGTCCTCTCTAACCGTTCCCCACTGACGATTACTTAGATAACAACCCCACCTGCGCCAATACGCGCTTCTTTGGCGATCCTCTTGTAATCTAATTTCTTCTTGAGTTAACTTTTGAGGTTCGGACATGATTTCTGACAATATAAAAATATTATTAGTAATTAATATATTGCGATCGCCCTGTTTATTTAATCTGACTAATGATTGAGAACAAGATTGTAATTATTATTACTACTGTTTGCAAACTTTAATCGGATACTATTTATTATTTTTAATCTATTTATCAAAAGTTATAAAAACAGAGATAATCAATTTTAAAAATTATTTACTTATCTAACTCAAGGTGGAGCATTTTTAAGAAATTATTAGTTAATTTTAAGGAATAAAATTAGCAAATAGTTGATTTTTATGGCGTTTAAATTTTAAAAACAACTAACAATTAGTTTTTGGTGATTTTGTTCAACGTCAGTACGTAATTATTTTTTTAGAGATCGATTTAATTTAATCGACAATTTATGAGCTTTTCAACCGAAATAGCCAAGAGCATCAGTTTCTTGCTACCGAGCAACCTTTTTCCCACAACACTGGAACTATAGACTACGATCTAAATCCCGTTGACAATCAATTCTGGCAAGAGTCACAGCTAGACTCCTCCTACAGTCTAAACCTCGAACTAGCAGTAGAGACATCACAGACATCACCACACAATCAAAATCAAGAAGATACCAATCAGCTAGTTTTTATCGACTCTGGCGTTGAAGATAGCCAAATTCTGATCGACAATATTACGGGCGCAGCCGAAGTTATAGTTCTCGATCGCGATCGAGATGAGCTAATTCAAATTAGCCAACATATCGGTCAACATCAAGATTTGGATGCAGTTCATATTGTGTCTCATGCTCAAGCGGGTCAACTATCATTTAGTAATGCCACCTTAAACTCTGATACGTTGCCAGAATACAAACAGATACTCCAAGATTGGAGTCTGGCTTTAGACTCTGAGGCAGATTTACTGCTATATGGGTGCGACTTGACATCGGATCGTTCAGGTAACACTTTTGCTCAAGAATTTAGCCTCGTCACGGGTGCTGATATTTCTGCTTCGACAGATGATACTGGCATTGACGGTGATTGGGAATTGGAAACCACCGTCGGCAAAGTAGAAACTAGCTCTATTTTTGATAGTGCAGTTGAAGATACCTATCACCATACTTTAGCGGATGCAGAACTTGAAACATCAATAGGCTTTGATGATGGTGTCGATGTCGAGGTTGATGATGGTGCTTTAGATGATTTCGACGACCAAATTAACGATGAGCTTTTTGGCGATGATGATGATGAAGGTAATAGCAATAGCTCATCACAACTCGACTCGGAATTTACCTTCACAGGAGATGAATTTTTTGATGCTGATTTCTACCTAGAGCAAAATCCTGATGTAGCAGATGCTGGTGTCAATCCGCAGCAACATTATGTAGAATTTGGCTGGAGAGAGGGTCGAGATCC
>CAYXWE010001021.1:0-1660 GCA_964468145.1 uncultured Pleurocapsa sp. | reverse complement strand
CTCAGGCTGTCCTCCCCCACCACCTCTAGCCGAATCGAGGATTTTCATCAACTCAACGATACCTACTGGGTTATATCCTGCTTCTGTCATAAAGCGGAATCCCAAGCGATCGCTTTCCAACTCGTCTTCTCGACCGTATTTTAGGTTTACCATCTGATTGACTGCTTGGGCTAAAATTGCTGCCTGTCTGCCACTACCTGGGCGATCGCTGGCTGCAATTCCCACTGCATTAACCAAAGCACTACCAAGCTGTTGTTTGGCTAAATGTTCTGCTCCGTGTCTGCCAATTACATGACCCACTTCGTGACCTAAAACCCCTGCTAATTGAGCTTCAGAATTGAGGCGACTCAACAAAGCTGCAGTAATAAATACTTGTCCTCCTGGTAAAGCAAAGGCATTAACCGTTTGGGGATCTCGTAATAGATGAAACTCAAAAGGATAGGGAGAATCTTTGGCTGCCGAACTTTGTACTATGCGTTTTCCGACTAGATCCACATAATCTTGCAAAGCGCGATCGGGATACAAATTACCATGCTGCGCTGCCATTTTGCCTGCAGACTGACGACCAATAACAATTTCTTGTTGGGGAGTAAGCTGTACTCGCTGCTTTTCTCCTGTAATGGGGTTTTCGCTGACATTGGTAAAGTAATTAAACATCCCAAATACAGCAAAGATTCCACCAATTACTAGACGTATTAGTAATCTACTCACTCTTTAATCTTTTGTTCTAAATTGTATTATAGAGAGAATATTATCATGAGTATATTTGTTGGTTATGGATCTTTTGACTTATTTAATTTGGATATTAATTAAATATTAATTTTGATTTGCACTTTGAGTAATTTCGGCAATTTTTTCGGTTGTCAAACGATTTTCTCGTTGCAAAGTTTTTAAAACGAAGTCAGGTAGTCGATCTGATTTTTCTAAAGCAAGCGCAAAATTCTCTTGGGCTGCTTCTAAAGCTTTAAGATCCTTTTTTTTCTTGCCCATCTGTCTGAGTATTTGCCCCTTGAGATAATAATGTTCTGGATTATCAGGAGCAGTTTTTAAAGCTTTATCTGCATACTTTAAAGCTCGGTCGTACTGTTTTAAATCTCGATATGCTACTGCCAAACCGCGCTCGACTAAATAATTGGGGGCAGCATAATCTTCAAAGCGAGCGATCGCCTGTTCTGGTTTGGAAAAAGGCAAATTTACCGCTAATAATAAATCCATATAGCCTTTAATTAGATTTAGTTCGGGATCGTCAGGGTTACTATCTTCCGCTCTGTCGAGAAATTTAAATACTAACTGTAGCTTTTCAATAGCATTTAATGGTCCTTCTTTTTCGTAGATATAAGCACCGTCCATAAAATGTCCCACCGCTAAATATAAATTACCCCGCACGGGGTCTGTTGCGCTTAATATTTGAGCGGTTTCTAGAGTTTTCAAGGCATATTCTTTGATACTTTCCCAGTCTTTTTCTGTATAAGCCAAAGAAGCGAGCATAGCGTGGACGAGGGGATCTGATGCTTCTTCTGACTCGGCTAATTCCAACTCCTCTTTAACTGTTTTATAGTTACCTTCTAAGAAGATAGTTTTAAATGCTTTTTCGGTATACTTCCCTATATCGCGGGCATTTTCGGTACGGAATGGGTCTTCGGCTAAAGTAGGACTGCTC
>CAYXWE010001020.1:0-1664 GCA_964468145.1 uncultured Pleurocapsa sp. | reverse complement strand
AGAATTTTGTTACTTTTCTTAAATTAAACTGAATTCAAAATACTACGGATCGCTTTACGCTTTGCTAGATAGTACTTTTGCCGATCGCGAAAAACTATAATTCTAAAAATTGGTAACAATACCCCAATCTAGCCCAAATTTATTGTTTAGGTATTCAACAAAATATCACACTCTCGAACTATTAGTAAACTCGTAACTCATTCTCAATAGCATTACTTAATATTTTTTTACTTAACAATTATTTTTAGTCGAACAATTAGAGATCTTTTTTCTAACTGGCTAAACTAATAATAGTTTGCTTAATATATCTCAATAATAATCGTGCAGTTGATTCCTACTCTCAAACAATCGCCCCTACAGCAAAAACTCCAATGGATTGCTAAACCCGATAAATATATGGCATCGGCAGCCAAACAAGCCCCCGATATGTTTATGGCGGATATTGCACCAGGAAGTAATTATGTGTTCGTCAATCATCCAGAAGGAATGCGTCAGATGATTACGAGCGATCGCGCTGCTTTTTTTGCAGGGAGCGAAGACAATCAACTGCTCAAACCATTGGTGGGAGAAAGTTCTTTATTATTAATTGAGGGCGATCGCCATAAAAAACGTCGCAAGTTATTGTTACCGCCTTTTCACGGGTCAAGAATGCAGTCTTATGCTCAATTAATCTGCGACTTGACCCACAGTATTATGAGTCGGCTCGAACCAAATCAATCCTTTGTTGCCCGTCGCATCAGCCAAAAAATATCTTTACAGGTGATCCTCGAAGCGGTATACGGTTTACAGGATAGCGATCGCTCCCAAGAATTACACCAGCGTATTACCAACCTAGCTAATATCTTTGAGTCTACTCTGACTTCTGCCCTGTTGTTTTTTCCTTTATTACAAAAAGACCTTGGTGCGTGGAGTCCTTGGGGAAAATTTGTACGCCAACAAAAAGCGATCGACGAAGCTATATATCAAGAATTGACTGCCAGAAGAATTCAAGATCTCTCTCAACGCCAAGATATTCTCTCTTTGATGATGTCTGCCAAAGATGAAGCAGGAGAATCTTTAAAAGATATAGAATTGCGAGACGAATTAATGACCCTGATGTTGGCGGGACACGAAACTACCGCTACGGCGATCGCCTGGTCGTTATATTGGGTGCATCGTCAACCAGAAGTGAAAGCCAAACTACGGGCAGAAATAGCTAGTTTGGGTACAGATCCCGATCCCATGGCGATCGCGAGATTGCCTTATTTAGATGCGGTATGTCAAGAAACCCTACGGATCTATCCCATAGCAATGCTGACTTTTCCTAGAGTGGTGCAAAAACCCGTAGAATTAATTGGTTACAAACTAGAACCAGGGCAGGTAGTAATGGGTTGTATTTATCTATTGCACCAACGAGAAGATGTATATCCCCAACCCTCCCAATTCAAACCCGAACGTTTTCTAGAACGGGAATTTTCTCCTTATGAATTCTTTCCTTTTGGTGGTGGCAAACGTCGCTGTATTGGGGAAGCTTTGGCTCAATTAGAACTAAAGCTAGTTTTAGCAACAATAATTGCTCACTACGATTTAGAATTAATCGGCGATCGCCCTGAGACTCCCGCTCGACGTGGAGTAACCCTAGCACCGAAGACGGGAGTGCAAATGATTTTTAAGGAGAAATTAGG
>CAYXWE010001019.1:0-1667 GCA_964468145.1 uncultured Pleurocapsa sp. | reverse complement strand
GATTGCCTAATGACAAGTCTAGAAACCAAATCTGAGAAGAAATTAGAGAAACTAAGAAAATTTTGCTTGACTTTTTAACGAACGTTCGGTAAATTAAAATAACGATGACAAAACAATCGTTTGGTAAAGAATCAACAAGCAAAAAATAACCATGATCAAGCTCTACGGACACGAACTGTCGGGCAACGTTTACAAAGTCAGACTCTTACTATCGCTGCTCGATCTAGAATACAAATTTATTCGAGTCGATTTTGCCAAAGGAGAACACAAAGAACCCCAATACCTAAAAATAAATCCTTTTGGACAAATACCCTCACTGGTAGATGAAGATCGAGTTGTTCTCGATGCTCAAGCAATTTTGGTTTATCTAGCTCGCCAATACGGTAATGAACAATGGTTACCTACAGATGCAGAAGGATTAAGTAAAGTTGTCCGTTGGCTATCCACCACAGCAGGAGAAATTCGTCAGGGTGTAGAATCAGCAAGATTATTTCACTTCTTTAAAGTCAAGACCATAAATATTGATCGCGCCTATCAAAAATCGGCTTTCATTCTCGAACAAATAAATAATCACTTAGCAGATCGCGAATGGCTAGAATTAGGTCATTCGACAATTGCAGACATAGCAGCTTTTCCCTATATTGCTCTTGCTAAAGATGGTCAGGTTTCTCTTGACAAATATCCTCATATCTTGGCATGGTGCGATCGCCTTAAGCAGCTACCTGGTTTTGTCGGCATGGCAGGTATTGAAACATTTGGAACAATTTACCCTAAAGGATACCGCTTCACATAAGGTACTACGTTTTTTATCAATTTATTCATCGAAAAGAAATACTCGATTAATGATTAAGTACCTAAGCAAATTATTTCCCAGAATTAGGAGGTAAAATCTATGAAACTAACTAAAAAAAATGTACAACCAGCCACAGAAAAAATTTATGACACCATTGTTGTTGGTGGTGGTGCAGGGGGTCTTTCTGCGGGAATTTATCTGCAACGTTATTTACTCGATACTCTCATTATTGACAGAGGAAAAGCCCGCTCTTTTTGGATGACAGAGCTACATAACTATTTAGGTTTACCGCCTGATACTCCTGGTCGTTCCGTTCTCAGACAGGGAAAAGAGCATTACCTATCTTTAGGTGGCGACTTACTTGATGCTTTTGTAGAAGAAGTTATTGATGAGGGAGAAACTTTAGCTGTCAAGGTCAAAGTTGGTCGTCAGAACAGCGAGTATCATACTTTTCGTACCAAATACCTAATCGCTGCTAGTGGCATTATTGATTATCTTCCCATGTTAGAAAATATGCGTAATGTTTATGACTACGCAGGTTATAACCTTCATGTCTGTCTGATTTGTGATGGTTATGAAATGGCAGATCAAAAAGTTGGAGTATTTGCTAGCAGTGCGGGTAATGCAGAAGTTGTTTTTCCTTTAGGTTGGTTTACTGGTGACATTACCTTGTTCACTCAAGGATTGTTTGAAGTAACAGGAGATCTCCGTAGCAAACTCGAAACACATGGTTATCAAATTGAAGAAACTCCCATAGAGCAATTTATTGGGGAAGATCATCAAATGACAGGTGTGGAATTAACCGATGGTCGAGTAGTGGAATTAGAAACAGGTTTAATTTCGATGGGTTCTCAATATCATGCCACCTATCTAG
>CAYXWE010001018.1:0-1667 GCA_964468145.1 uncultured Pleurocapsa sp. | reverse complement strand
ATCCTAGCTTCTGCAGAAACACCATGAAGCTATAAAAAATCCCCTCTCTTCTTTTACCCGTGTTTAATTCATCTAAATCTACAACGTCGGGAATCATCGACCAGGGAATGAGATAGGCTACAGAAACGCCAAAGCCAGCCATAATTGCCCCTGCATAAAGTAAAGGGGTTTGTCCTGGCTGAATGAGAAACAAAGCAGCTTGAGCAATAATCCAGATAACCGTACCCATATAATAAACTGCTTTTTTGCCCAGTTTATCGCTGACAAATTTCCAGAAAAACAACATAACCAAGGCTGTTCCCTGAACGGCGATCGCCACTGTAGGAAAGGCAGATTCATCCATTCCCATCCAGCTAACTACGTAGTAAATCAGAATTGAAGCAGTCATCTGTACCCCTAACCAAGAACACATATAAATCCCGATTACATATAAAAAAGCCTTATTAGCAAAGGCAATTTTTAGTTGTTCTTTGATGGGAATACTCGCTGCATTATCCGCATCGTTTTTAGCTGCGATCGCTTCAGTACTATTAAGATGGGATTCGACTTGGGCAAAAATCATGGTCAAACCGAAGCCAATCGACTGCAAGCCTAATAAAATACCACCAATAGCCATAACATTAATACCTTTATTCCCCAGCAATTGAGCCACACCATAGGCTATCCCCGCTGCACCCATAGCACTTAAAATGAAACCCGATATTTTTTTTCCCTGCTGTTGTAGTAAGGGGGATGCGCCTTTTTCTTGAATCCGAAAAGTACACCACAAAATAGCTAATACTGATATCAAAGTGGAAACTAAGCCCAGGGCGATAAATCTGTGCTGCAAATTATCTGGGTAAGCTGCGGTAATTAAACCCGCCAAGATTAAAGATAGAATACTGCCACCAATAGAAAAGGCAAACCTAAAACTATTGAGACTAGTACGTTCGTTATAGTCTTGCGTTAATTCTGGCGTAAGTGCGGTGTAGGGTAAATTGACCACAGTATATGCCAAATTAAAGAAGGTGGCGATTGCAATATAATAGGCAAACAAGCACCATTTATTAACTTCAGGATCGGCACTAAAACTCGGTACAACCCACTGCATAAAAAAGAAAATACCAAAGGGAATAGCCCCAAACAGCATCCAAGGAATACGCCTCCCCCAACGAGTACGAGTGCGATCGCTTAAAATTCCTGCCACGGGATCGTTAATGGCATCTCCAATCTTACCAATGGCTAAAATACTCCCCGCCAATCCCGCGTCTAATCCCGCCACATTAGTAAAAAAATATAACAAGTAAAAAACCAATAGGTTGGCGGTAATGGCAGGTCCCATATCCCCCGCACCATAAGCTAATTTAGTGGTAAAATTCAGCTTTTCGCGGTCTATCGGTTTTTCTTTAGTATCCAATTTTTTAAAATTCCTATTGTTATGACAGAGTTGAATATTACTTGGTCAGAATATCATCATAAAATTGAAACCCTCGCTGTCAAGGTTTATCAATCTAATTGGCAGTTTAATCAAATTGTTTGTTTGGCAAAGGGAGGCTTGCGAGTTGGCGATATTCTCTGTCGTTTATATGACGTACCTTTAGCTATTCTGGCTACTGCTTCCTACGGGGGAGAAGATAATCGCGATCGCGGTGAAATCAAGTTTTCTCAACATATTTCTTCTATTAAAC
>CAYXWE010001017.1:0-1670 GCA_964468145.1 uncultured Pleurocapsa sp. | reverse complement strand
AGTCGGCTATTTTAGCGTGAAGCTTTGCTACAGAGAGCCTTGCCTTATATCGGTTGTTAGAATTTTTCTTTTTTCTAGCTAGTCTACGTTGTAGAGTTTTAAGTCTAGCTTGATATTTTTGGTAATGCTTGGGATTGCCCGATGCAAAACCATTTGAGCAAACCACCACATCTTTGATACCGAGGTCAATACCGATTTCTTCTGTAGCAGGTTTCCACTGCTCTAATTCTTCTTCAACTAGGAATGAAACAAAGTACCTATTACTAGGATCTTTGGAGATGGTTATTGACTTTGGTTGACCTGTAAAATATCTACTCCATCTAATTTTTAATGGTTGAGACATTTTAGCTAAGGTTAGCTTTCCCTCTTGCCATTTGAAAGCATTAGGCGCGTAGTGTGCTGACTGTCTATTAGATTTCTTCTTGAACTTGGGATATTTATTTCTGCCAGCAAAGAAGTTTCTAAAAGCCGTGTTTAAATGCCTTAGTTCTTGTTGCAGAGGCACTGAAGAAACTTGTTTTAACCAAGGTTTCTCAGGATCTTTCTTCAGTTTGGTTAATGCGTTAGATGTGTCTGTATAGCTAAGAGAAATATTGTTTTGATAGTAGCTATCTGTTCTTAGAGCTAATGCCCAGTTATACACGAATCTAGTACAGCCAAACGTTTGCGCTAATTCTAATCGTTGCGCTGATGTCGGGTAAAATCTATACTTAAATCCGCGTAATTGTTTCATACCAACACTTTACCACAAAATATTATTTTTTGTAAAACAAGATTTATCTAGTATTGGAAGTTAAAGCGCATTGCTATCCCCGCTCTTAAAAGAGCGGGGTTTTCCGCGCCATGTCCAATAAATGATTAGCCCTCAGTCTTCAGTCTTCAGCCTTCGGCTGGCAATTAGTAAAATCAGACTGGCTGGCAGATGGTGTTCGATCTTCTACCTGGGAAGAGAGGTAAATATCTCCATTGGGTTTTACCGTTACTCCTGTGGCAAGTATTATTTCACCTTTGGCAGTCGCGATCGACGAGACACTTGTTGACGATCTTGAAGTAGAGGCTCGATCGCTTGTTTTTGCTCGATCACTCTCACCACTTAATAGGGAATCTGATTGTAAAGGATTTCCTGGTTGGGGTTGCATACCTCCTTTACCTCGAATTGCTAAGGTATTTCCCGCAATTTGTCCGCCATCGGCAGCACATACTTTGGCTACGGTTTGTTCGGTGGTAACTATGTTTTGCGGTAGAGTAATTGTTCCTTCTAGGGCGTTGTTATCTGGAGTGAAAATTGAGACTGTCCCATCCAAACCAAATTCAGAACTAGCATCAATATCGTTAGTATTATTATTTTCAACTGCTCTACTTTCTGCAAGTCCTAAGATAGCATTGGCACTGACGCTAATATTTCCTCCATTTCCTGCTGCTGCACTAGCGATAATATCGCTACCGTTACCATTTACCTGATTGGGAAAGGCGATCGCAAAATTTGTGTCAATATCAATATTACCGCCACTAGCTTGATTAAAAGCTTGGGCAGAAATCAGACTGTTGTCTCGCAGACTAATGGTATCTTCAACCGTTAAATTGATATTACCTCCAGTACCCGAAGCAGTTTCTGCTAAGATAGAGCCTTGGTTTTGTAGATTTATCGACTTAGCCTCGATCGCAATACT
>CAYXWE010001016.1:0-1674 GCA_964468145.1 uncultured Pleurocapsa sp. | reverse complement strand
AAATATGAGGAGAATATATAAAAAAACTTAATTTGATAACATGTGTGCTGATGCTTGCTTCTGGGATTGTGCAAACAATAAAATTTGAGTTTATGTATCAAAATAGTATGGGATGTGATGAAAATTATATTGCTATCTAACGATTAAAATCTAATTCGAAAAGTATAATATTTTCCATTTTTGTAATGAAAGTATTGTCATTCAATATATTTTCTTCGAGAATAATTTGTTTTAAATGATGAGTTGACTTGATTATTGCTGAAGAAAATGAACAAATAAAGCTAGCAAAGTTACGTAGCGAGCAAACAGTAAGCTCTCTATGGGAGACTAGGGTAATTCAAGCGGTTGAGACACTGTCTGGACAAGGTTTAGTTGCAATAGACTTTTATACTAAACAAATTCGGGATTTAGAACACAAACTAAATACAAAAATATATAAATTTGAGCGCGGGTATTCTTCCTCGGATATAGAGAAACAAAAATCTGAGACTTGGAAAAGAGGCTGTTACACACCTGGAATTGAACCTAACTGGAAAAGTTAACAAAACTTTGCACTTTCCCCACCTTCCTCTTTGAAAGAGAATTGGTTAATAATGTTGTCATCCAATATTGAATAAGGAGTTGGGATGACTCGTGCCAGTTTCAGACTTAAACCAGAACTTAAAGAAGCAATTTGCGATCGCGCAAAGGTCGAAAACAAAACCCAAACCGATCTGATTAGAGAAGCTGTTAAAGAATATCTGTTACAACCATGTCGATTGAGGCGGGCAGAAGCAAACAAAAACATTAGTATTAACAGACAAGCAAAAAAATCCGCTTGAACTTCTTTAAGTGGCTTGGCTAATGACTGCAAAACTGCTGAAATAGCGATCGCGAGAAGTTTCTCAGGCTTCTCACCACTTGCAAAAACTCAAACGAAAACACAAAAAATTCATCCTCAGAATAACAGTTCAGCACTGCGATCGAACAGGACTTTTTACAAATCCGATCGATTGAAGACATTAGCCAGACACCAAAGAAGTTCTCTTAAACCCAACATCAGGAGAACTAAATGATGGATAATATCTATTATTTGAATAACACCATAGTTAATAATCTATGGATAGCTCTCAAGTTAACTGCGAGAGATAACTGTTTTGACAAGATTCAGAGTATTCTAGTCAATACAAACATAGAAAAACCGCCCAACTCTTTCTTGGCGGAACGATTGGACGGTTTCTCTATTTAGTAAAAACATAAGCTGTTCCAGCCAATAACTGGGAACAGTAATATTCGCCATGAATCATATAGCTATTAATAGTCTACAACCAACTAGCCAAAGTCACCAGTTTGACAATAGCTCTTCAACCAACGAAATCTATTCCACAGAGGCAAAACCAAAAGCTAAAGAGACATATTCGCCAATTAAGAATAATTTCTCTAACAACTGGCACTCATCAACTTTCAGTATTCTCGACCACATTGATAAACTAGAACCAGCCTCCCAAAGAGATCGCTATATTTGTCCTGTGTGCGGTGGAAACGATTTAACAATCGAACCCAAAACTGGAAAATATCAATGCTGGCACGGTTGCGAATGTTCCGATATCAGAGAAGCTCTTTCTCCTTGGTCGGAAGTAGTAGCTAAAAACCACTTTACCAACTTCTCTAGCAGCAAAAAACCACGATGCCAAT
>CAYXWE010001015.1:0-1674 GCA_964468145.1 uncultured Pleurocapsa sp. | reverse complement strand
ATGAGGTATTTTGTTGTTCAGCTGTGTAGATTTCCAATCCTTTCTAGTTTCCATCATTTTAGCTAATGTTAGAAACTTTTTTTATAGGATGCATTGGGGCAGTTGCTCCTGAGATTCTACGCCTCTATAGACTCAGAGACTCTATAAGATTTAATTGGTCTTGGGGTTATATCCTAATATCAATCATCTTTGTCTTGTTGGGAGGATTCATAACTTATATTTTAGAACCCAGCAATAATTATGCAGCTTTTTACTCTGGTGTTGGTACTCCATTTATCATTAATGCGATAACTAAAGAAACTCAACAAGTGGCGACATCTCAAGAAATTCTAGTTGTAACAAAGGTTTCAGAAGAAGCTGAGGTTACACGAGTTGACAAAGGAATAACTCCAAAAACTTCGTCAGAGCAAGAACGAGAAGCTTTAAATCAAGCATCCTTTAATCAAAAGAAGATAAATATAAAAGATTTCTTCAGAGCCTTATAACTATGATTAGAGATGCATTAGTCGTTGGAATTAATAATTATCAAGATAATAACTTATGTAATTTAAATGCTCCTGCAATTGATGCTGAAAATATTGCTTCTATTTTGAATAAATATGGTGACTTTGATGTTCGGCGATGTCCAGAAGCTATTAATACAGATACAAATAAACCCTATATTGCTAAAAAACAAGACCTTAACAAAAATCAGTTAATAAAGGATTTAGTTCAACTATTTAAGCCGACAGGACGACAAATTCCCGACACGGCCTTATTTTACTTTTCTGGTCATGGAATTAGAGAAGAGAATGGAATTCAGGAAGGTTTTTTGGCTACCAGTGATGTTTCTCCTAGTAGTGCTTTAAATAATGGCGTATCTTTACAATGGCTACGTCGCTTGCTCCAAGAAAGTCCAGTAAATCAACAAATAATTATCTTAGATTGTTGTCACAGTGGAGAATTACTCAACTTTCACGAAGCAAATCCAGGAGAAAAAGGACAGGCTAGAGATCGTTGCTTTATTGCTGCGTCAAGAGAATTTGAGTCATCTTACGAAGATTTAAACAGCAACTATAGCGTTTTAACAAAAGTTCTTTTGGATGGATTAGATCCAAATCGATGTCCTCAGCAATGGATCACAGACATCAGTTTAATAGATTTTATTACCCAGAATTTACGCCAGGAAAACCAAAGACCCGTCTTTATTCATTCTGGCTCACCAATAAATTTAACTCGTACTTTAGATACACCAGTTTTTATTCTCAAAGAAGAAAGTAGCTATGATATTTGTCCTTACAAGGGATTAGAGTTTTTCGATTGTAACGATGAAGATCCTAAAAATTTTTACGGTAGAGAAAAGCTGACAAATAAACTGTTAAATAGAGTTAGGCAGAATAATTTTCTAGCTATTCTAGGTGCATCGGGAAGTGGCAAGTCATCAGTACTTCGTGCGGGATTATTACACCAGTTAAAATTAGGAAGGAGAATAGCTGGTTCTGAAGATTGGAAAATTCAGATTATGCTACCAGGGGCACATCCCCTGCAGAGTTTAGCTTTCTCCTGGCTTGAACCTAATTTATCCAATGCGGAAAAAGCTATCCAACTGGATCAAATTGAATCCTTATTTAAACAAGGAGGAGAGGGATTAAGAAAATTAGTTCAAACTTCTACAGCAAGTAGGGTTATTTTAGT
>CAYXWE010001014.1:0-1676 GCA_964468145.1 uncultured Pleurocapsa sp. | reverse complement strand
GACCGGACCGACGACGCCGTCGCGATAATTACTGGAACTACATCATGCAGGAAGTCAGGCAGGATAAGCCTTAGAGAGAGATTACAGGGTCAGTCTGGTGTGACCGACCCAGCGATCTAGGATTTTAGTTTGGGTGGCTGTCGCTAATGTAGTCAGAATACTTTTCTGACAATTTATGTTTATTTTTTTTAGCATTAAGAGTTTTCTTTATGACAGCCCTTGCTTCACGAGCTTCACGTTCGTAAAAAGAGGTTATATTTTCTTGGTAGTTGCTACCTTTCTTGGCATTATCTTTGGCAACGCGAGCGCTGGAGCCAGTAGCATAAACGCCGTTGTAAATAGCTACAGATACCCTTCTTTTTTTCTTTTTTTCGTCTTTCACATCACTCATGTTTAGCATCTCCATATATTTCAATTAATGGACATCCTTCAGTCGCATATATAACTTTTGGTTCGTTAGATTCGGTGTTAACTTTACCCACAGATTGCCATTTAGGGTCGTCCCGTAAACGATAGTATGTCAACGTTGGATCGTTAGAGTACTCATCGAAAACCAGTCCCAGAGGCACATACCTCTCTGTAGTCAAGAATCTATCAAAAGCACGGGTAGTGGAAACTTTCCTATCCACACTAACAAAAATTAGATGAACACGATAGTCTGCTTCAATCAACGCATCCCTAATGTTAGTGATAGAAATACAATCATAGCCTATTTTGGGGATGACTATGTTAGCAGCGTCCATCACCATATACTCATACACAGATTTTTCATCTTCGTATTCAGGTCTGGTACTACCATTTGTTACCAAAGAGGATTCCATATGCACGATGCTAGCTCCTTGAGCCAAGCAAAATTCTGGGAATTTTCTCTTCGCATAATCAGAGTCGACAATTGCAGAACCAGTATGCTCAGCGATAAGGTTTGATATTGTCGATTTCCCTGATGCTGGCAGGCCAGTAACAATATAGGCATTTTTCTCAGATTTGAGGCCACTTTGGGGGAGGACACCACCTTTTCCCAGAACAATGTCGTCATCATTATCTAACCGAACGTTAGTTATCAGTTCTTCGAAGATTTTCGTTCTAAGAGCTGTTCTTGCTTCATCCGTTAGAAATGAGGTATGGCGGTTCTCATCACTAGTTAGGGTAGGTTTATTAACTGTTGCTGATAGCAATTTCTCAGCAGATACAAGTCGTTGTATTTGATCCCCTAATTCTGTTGTATTTTTTAGACCCAAAACTTTAGTAAGAAAATCTACAGCCAACTTGTTTTGGTCTAAAGGTCTTGAATAATATCTCACTTATGCCTCCTGCATGAGATTGTCACCAATACTGCGTCCTGTTATTAAACTTACAATATAATCCTTCCAGCAAACTAGATATAAATCTTAGTTTAAAACCTTTTTGCGCCCCTATTTTTTGTACCGAAATGCCAATATAGGAAAATATATATTAACTCTATGGTACTGATAATCATGGAGTTAATTATGATTAAGCTAACTAATCTTCAACAAATCACAACCCTACCAATCACCACAACCTTACAAGAACAAGTCAAATCCATCCTCATCGAACCATTTCACGATGAAGCAGAAACCCAACAGACATGGGATGCACTGCGATGTGAGCTCTGGTTCCTAACCTCAATTTCGGACCTATCTGCCGTCGTCGTCGAC
>CAYXWE010001013.1:0-1682 GCA_964468145.1 uncultured Pleurocapsa sp. | reverse complement strand
TTTGGCTTCTCCTGGTATCTTAGGAGTCAATGCAGGAGCAGCTTTTGCGGTGGTAGTGGGAACTTTTATTGCTGGTAGTAGTTCTCTAACTGTCTATGCTTGGTATGCTTTTGCAGGGGCAGCCATTAGCGCGATCGCTGTATATTTCCTCGGTTCTCTTGGTAGTGGCGGACTGACACCATTTAACCTAACCATAGCTGGTGCTGCACTGACAGCATTTATTTCCTCCATTACTAGCGGAATTTTAATCCTTTCTCAGCGTACTTTAGAGGAGATCAGATTTTGGCTAGCGGGTTCGGTAGCGGGTAGGGATATTAATTTACTGCTACAGGTATTGCCTTATATCTGCGTTGGTTTGGTACTGGCGATCGCCCTTAGCAGACAGATTACCATTCTTAGCTTGGGAGAAGATACCGCCAGAAGTTTAGGACAGTCTACCGCATTAATTAAAATATTGGCTGCCATTAGTATTATCTTATTAGCAGGGGCGAGTGTGGCGATCGCGGGACCAATCGGTTTTGTCGGTTTAATAGTTCCCCATATGGTTCGTTTGATAGTTGGGGTTGATTATCGCTGGATTCTGCCCTATTCAGCAATTTTAGGCGCAATTATGATGCTGATTGCCGATCTTTGCGGAAGATTGATAATTCAGCCAAGTGAGTTACCTGTAGGTTTGGTAATGCCGTTAATTGGCGCACCATTTTTTATCTATTTGATTCGCTGGAAAATTAAACGATAAATTTAATTTATGAGATTAGTGATTAAAATTTTGCTACCAAGAAAAATCAAAATAATTCCGCCAATAATTTCTAGTTTAACTTTGCACAAACTTCCCCATTTATGACCGAGGTAAACACTAATCAAACATAGCCAAAAAGTAATCATGGCAATAGCTGCTGCTGAAGACAAGATGGACACTTTTAATACTGAAAGACTTAAACCAACTGCTAAGGCATCAATACTAGTAGCGATCGCTAACCCCAGTAAAGTGTAATTATCTAGTGGATTAAATTTGGTTTCTGTTTCTGGTTGAAGAGTTTCATAAATCATTTTGATACCAATAATTACTAGTAAGCTAAAAGCAATCCAATGATTAACTTGAATCAGTAACTCTCGAAACGATAAGCCAGTAGACCAACCAATAAGAGGCATTATTCCTTGAAAAACACCAAATGCCAGAGCAATTTTTAGAGCTTTATTTAATTTAATGTGTCTAATGACTAATCCACTACTTAAAGAAACAGCACAAGCATCCGCAGCCAAACCAATACCCATCAGAGAAATATTTACTAACTCCATCAGTTGATTTTATATATTATTTAAAAGCTTGATTTTTATTACTATAGCTGATTTTTATAGTTTTGAATTATCATATTGTTTTCATATCTTTTTCATTCTTTACTCATAATTTATAATTGCGAAAACTTTTTACTAATTATTTTTTAATTGCTGCTTATTTTATATCTGCTTGTCCATGTAATTGAGGTAATCGATAGCCAACTGCACCAACTAAAAACATGGCGATCGCACATCCTACATACAACAATGCCATTCCCGCACCAGCACCGTTACCAAAAATAGGCGCAAACACAGAACTTAAAATAGAATCCGACTGCATCGCTGGTTCTAATACTAAATCCGATTTATAAAGTATGTAAACAACAAGTATTTTTTAGCCAATG
>CAYXWE010001012.1:0-1683 GCA_964468145.1 uncultured Pleurocapsa sp. | reverse complement strand
GTGCGTGCCGGCGATTCAAGATCTGAGTTGCAAATTTGCAATTTTTGACATCTTTAATGGGTCTCGAAAAAAACCTTTTAAATATCTTGTAGCAAATAGAGGAAGGATAGCATATATCAATTTTTGTTTTCTGATTCACTTTTTAGATAATTTTTTTTTATACGAGGCTTATTTTTGCTTTATGTTTTTGAGAAATGTGGGTTTTTTTTAAAAGATTGAACGAAAGCGATATTCGATTTGGTTGGAGATAGGATCGCGTTCTTCAACTATTCCTACTAGTTTGACTGGAGCTTCGATACGATCGCCATTACTCTGGAACTGTAATTTTCCCGTGACACCATCGCAACTAGTATTTTGTTTGAAATCATGTAAAATATCGCCAAACTCGCGCCATTGGTCTGTGTCTTGGGAATTAAATTTATCGAGGGCTTTAGCTAACATTAATGTGGAATCGTAGCCCGTTGCTTCTCGCCAAGTACTGATGTATTTTTGAAAAATTACTTGACTTTCATCACAAAATTGTTGAGCTACGGGATTATTGTTTTCTCGATCGCCAAACCAAGGAGAAGAAATAACAATCTTGTCTAAATTACCGATCGCATTTTGTTCTTGAAAAGCCTCTCTCACCCATTCTAAAGTATCTTGATGAATTAAAGTAGAACCACCAACCAACCAACAATCATGAGCTAGAATTTGTCTGATAATACTACCTGCTGCTGTTAAAGAACTAAGATTAATTCCGCCATCGGGAATTAATAAAATAACATTAACCTGGAGTTGTTGAGCCAAGGTTATTTGTTCTCTTAATTCATCATAATTTTTGACAAATAAATTCTCATATTCTAAAACTGTTTCTCCCGAAAAATACTCTAAAAAGGAATTTCTAAAAGAACAACAGTAATCGCTGCGACTGTTATATATAATAGCAAGTCTAGCTTGGGGTTCGCGCTCTGTAATAAATTTAGCTAATGTTCTAGCTTGGATTTCATCTTTGGTCGTTACTCGATAAAAAATACTACTAGCTCTTTGCCATCCAGGTAAACTATTAGAAGCAGCACTAGGAGTAATCAAAGGGATATTAGAAGTTGCGTAAGTTTTCAAAGCTTTGGCTGTAGCTTCACTGGAATAGTGTCCGATAACTCCCATAATATTTTGGGTATGTTTAATAGCGATCGCCGTATTATTTTGAGCATATTCTAAGTCGCGATCGTCTTGAGCAATACATATTAATAAACCAAACTTAGCTAGTTTGTTAAACTTGAATGGTTCGATATCGCTAAAATCTTCTGCCAGAGGATGATATAGTCGAACGCTATTGCTTAGAGCCAAATTAATTTTTAACTGTAAGAGAGCTATTCCTTTTAATAAACTTTTAGCCACCGATCCGTTGTTGTGCAAAACTGGAAGAACTACAGCTATTTTGTATAGTTTAAAAGAAGCAATTCCATATTCTTGTTCTAAAATTATTTGATTTGCTAGTAACCAAGAGTTATTCAAATAAATAAGGGTTTCTTCATCGCGATCGCTTCGCTCCCAGTATTGCCAAAAATCAGCCAAGGCAGAATTATAATCTTGTAAAAGAAATCGTTGTGTCGCTTTGGTTTGCTCTAGATCGTAGCCAGATAAAAAATAACGTCCCCCAAGACTCAAACAATTATCCGAGTTGCGATCGATAATTTTGTA
>CAYXWE010001011.1:0-1685 GCA_964468145.1 uncultured Pleurocapsa sp. | reverse complement strand
AACGAATGGTAATCTCAAGGATCTATATCTCACCTGGGGAGACAGAAAAGAGCGTTTGTTTACCATTACCAATTCTGATGCTAAAGCTAATGATGTGGGCGTGCCAATTCGGGCGCAGCAAATACAGTCTCTAATTGAAAATGGTTTGCAGATATCAATTCAGGAGCATTCTTCTCAGCATCAACGCAAGCATATTGTAATTGCTGCTATGACGGTGGCATTAATCTGGTTGCTCAATTTTCCCCTCACCCAAGGGATCCGAAAAGCAAGAGCCAAAGCCAGAAAACTAGCACCTTCGGCGACTTTTCAAACCCTATCCGCGATCGATCGCTTGGCTCGTCGTCAGCAATGGAATCTCGCGGAAATCGAGTATACCCTGTTGCAGATACTTCAAATTAGTAGTTGGTGCGGGGGAGTTTTATTTGTTCTTAATTTATTTCCCCAAAGTAGAATCGTCGCTTTTTTATTAGTGGCGATCGCCACAGTGCCGTTTCGGATTTTGGCGGTGGGCTTGGCGATTTATATCATGATTCGTCTGACTTATTTTGTAATCGCGAAACTGAGTCGGGCTGCAGTCAAAAGACAACCAGCGGATATCAAAATCAAACAAAGGGGTAAATTACGTATCGATACTACCACCAGAATTGTACGCAGTGTAATTACGGTGGTTTGGTTAATTGTTGGTGTTTTGATTGCCTTTGGGGTTAATGGAGTCGATCTCGCACCGATTTTAGCTGGTGCGGGGATTTTTGGTCTGGGTTTGTCTTTGGCTTCTCAAAATTTAATTAAAGATGCCATCAATGGCTTCATTATCATTTGGGACGATCGCTATGCAGTGGGAGACATTGTTGATATTGGTACGGTAAGTGGTTTGGTAGAAGATATCAACCTACGAATTACTCAGTTAAGAGATGCGGAAGGACGGCTAATTACCGTTCCCAATAGTGCGGTGGATATTGTGGCAAACCGTTCTAGTCAGTGGTCTAGAGCCGATCTAAATATTCCTGTTGCTTATCAGTCAGACATCGATGAAGCGATCGCTGTAATTCATCAGGTGGCAGAAGATATTACCCAAGATCCTCTATGGCAGGGACAAATTTGGGAGTTTCCCAATATTTTGGGCGTGGATCAATTTAGCGATCGCGCGATCGCCATCCGCGTCTGGATCAAAACCGAACCCCTCAAGCAATGGGATGTGGCTAGAGAATTTCGCCGTCGGGTAAAAATTGCCCTCGATCGCGCGGGGATACCCATTCCCATCCCCCAGCAACAAATCTTGTGGGAGCGGCGGACTATCAAACAAGATAAAAATTAAATATACTAACAAAATTTAATAAATGTAAATGCGATCGCATTCACATTTTTAGCGGACTTGGATCGCACCTTAGAGAGTGAAACTGAAACATAATTTTATTCAGTAAATTCACATAAGTAAAGATACCTACTATAAGTCCTGCTATGCTTTTAAATTCTAAGTCTAATGGTAAATATTCTTATTCCTTAGCTACTTTAGTTTTGAGTTTCAGTTTTATCCTCTCAAACTGCAATGCTGCTAAAGCACACCACATAGCAGCTACTAACAATTTAGATAGGGGGGCGAAATATCGAACGCCACAAGTTATTGCTACCAATTCGAGAGTCCATGCTTCGACTTTGAATTTGGTAAAACAATATGAGGGTTTTCG
>CAYXWE010001010.1:0-1695 GCA_964468145.1 uncultured Pleurocapsa sp. | reverse complement strand
AAGCTCGTGGCTATACTGCTTGGGATGTTACTTCTCCTGCCTACGTAATGGAAACCGATAATGGAGTAACCTTATGTATACCGACTGTCTTTGTTTCTTGGACGGGGGAAGCTCTAGATAAGAAAATCCCTCTATTGCGCTCTATTGAGGCAATGGATAAATCGGCACGCAAGGTTCTTACCCAGTTAGGCTATAGTGATGTAGCTCCCGTAAGCTCTAGCTGCGGAGCAGAACAAGAATACTTCTTAGTTGATGCTGCTTTTGCTAGCAGTCGTCCCGATTTACTTCTTACTGGCAGAACTCTATTTGGTAAAATTCCCCCCAAAGGACAGCAATTTGACGACCATTACTTTGGCGCAATTCCCGAACGAGTCCAAGTCTTTATGCAGGAAGTAGAAAGAAAAATGTATCGTCTGGGCATTCCTGCTAAAACCAGACACAATGAAGTAGCTCCTGGTCAGTTTGAGCTAGCACCCTATTTTGAATCTGCCGATGCTGCTGCCGATCATCAGCAATTAACCATGACTATTTTACGCAATACAGCCAAAAAACATGGTTTTGCCTGTTTGCTGCACGATAAACCCTTTGCAGGTATCAATGGTTCGGGCAAGCACGTCAACTGGTCGGTCAGTAACGCTACCCAAGGTAACTTACTCGATCCTGGTGATGACCCTCATGAAAACATTCAATTCTTAACCTTCTGTGCGGCAGTAATTCGCGGAGTCCATAAGTTTGGGCCTTTACTTCGCGCGGTGGTAGCTACAGCTAGTAACGACCATCGTTTGGGTGCGAATGAAGCTCCCCCCGCCATCATTTCGGTCTATCTCGGTACTCAATTAGAAGATGTGTTCGACCAGATTCAAAAGGGTGACCTCACAGGTTGTAAACCTAGTGGAGTGATGGATTTTGGCGTACCCACTCTCCCTTCGTTTATTAAAGATTCTGGCGATCGCAATCGAACTTCTCCCTTCGCTTTTACGGGTAACCGTTTTGAGTTTCGCGCCGTAGGTTCTAATCAATCTGTGGCAGGGCCTTTAATTGCCATGAATACAATTCTGGCAGATTCTCTAGATTGGGTCGCTAAGAAATTGGAACGCGACTTAGCTGGAGGTAGTGAACTAAAACCTGCTATCTTTGGCGTTATCAAGGAAATTATGGACGACCACGGTGCGGTTGTCTTTGGTGGCGATGGTTATTCAGCAGAATGGCACAAGATGGCTGTGGAAGAAAGAGGGTTGTTAAACTTACCCACTACCGCCGATGCTCTACCATATTTAAAAGACAAATCCATTGAAGAGTTGTTCGAGAAAACTGGAGTTCTTTCTCCTACTGAGTTAGAAAGCCGTTTTGAAGTCTATGCAGAACAATATATTCTTTCGATTGAGGTAGAAGCTAATCTTGTGGTAGATATGGCAAAAACCTTAATCTATCCCGCCGCAGTTAAATATGTCACTGAACTCTCAGCAGCGATGGCTGGATTTAAAGAACTAGGTCTTGACTTTAACTCTAAGATTGCCAAAAAATCTGGAGAACTGACTAACAAATTAGTCGATCTGACTGATGAACTCTCAATCGCTTTGGAAAAAGAGGAGTTTGCATCGACAGAAGAACATATGCAATATTTTGCCCAAACTATTCGCCCTCTAATGGATAAAATCCGTGTCTGTGCCGATACTCTTGAAGGAGAATTATCTG
>CAYXWE010001009.1:0-1700 GCA_964468145.1 uncultured Pleurocapsa sp. | reverse complement strand
CTACATCGCGATTTTTAGCTGTACAAGCAATTACAGGAATCTTTGCTGTTTCAGGGTTTTTTCTTAACTTACGGCAAATATCTAATCCCCCCATTTTGGGCATCATCCAATCAGTTACAACTAGATCGGGTTTTTTTTCTTCTGTAAGTGCGATCGCTTCTTGACCATCATTAGCAGTGATAATTGTATATCCTGCTTTGGTTAAATAGTTTGCCATCAAATCCAATTGAGATTGTAGGTCGTCAACAATTAAAATAGTTTTCATGATTTTGGTTATCTACTGTTAGTTGGTGGATTTAAAAGGTGATTGTTGTAAAAAATAAGAGCTAAAAATAACAGTTAAAATTAACTTCCGATCTTCGATCAGTTAAGATATTTTTCGACAATTTGTCTTAATCCTTGTTGAGTAAAAGGCTTAGTAAAATAGTCAGTTGCTCCTGCTACTTTGGCTCTCGCCTTATCGATAAAGCCAGTATTACCGGTGACCATAATAATCGGAATTTGATCGCAGTTTTTACTACCCCTTAATAAGCCACATAGCTTATATCCATTAATTTTTGGCATAGTAATATCTAGTAAAATCAAATCTGGTTTGAGGCGAAAAATTGTCGGTACAGCTTTTACAGGATCGTCAATGGCTGTTACTTCAAATTTATCTTGATCGAGAAAACGTTGAATTTCTTTCAAAATAGTAGGGCTGTCGTCAATGCAGACGACTTTCCAGGTTTTAGTCTTGGGTTTGGCAACTTGGTGACGCTCTTTTTGATTGTCTGTAGATATTTTTGATGAAGATGGTGATGAAGCATCTTTTTTTATTCGAGGAATACTCGGTAAAAGATTCAAAGGTGATTGTGCATCACGCAGACAAATTATGTCCTGATCGATATAAGAAGATAAAATTTGCGCTACTTGAAGTTCATCTTTTTTCAACAATACTGACAATTCACGAATGCTAGTGCGTCCTCGTATTACTTTGGCTAATTCTTTAAGATTTTGCAGATTTAATGAACCAGAGGTTGGAAGGGTTTTAGTTTCCCAACCAGAATTAAAATAAGGACGTTGATGAGTCGAGATTAAGCGATCGCTACAAATATACCACTGTTGGAGTCTAGTTTTTTCTAAACCTAAGCAGTCTGAAATATTCAGAGACGGACAATCGTTCAAATTTTCTGTAATCCAAGAGGGAATAGCTTCTCGATCTCGCCAAGAATGAGTACCTTTATTCAGCCAAAGAACAGATGAGAAAGTGTCTTTGGTTATTTGCTCGATTAATTTAAGAGCCTGATCGCAACTAAGATGCTTTTCTGTTAGAAGCCAAGAAATAGCTTGACTGTAAATATTTATAGAAGAGTTTTTTGCTGCCTCTTGTGTCTTGATGGATGAAGGTAACTGTTTTAAGCCTGCTATCCCTTGTTTGATGCCTAAGTAGTGTAGATAGTACTTCAGTTGATCTAGCAATTGAATTGAACAATCAATATACTTTAATTTTCCTTGCTGTAAATAAATTTTCCAGGAAACCAATCCTTCTGTAATTTCAAGACAACCAGAACTATCAGATTTTTCTAGTCGAGATACTAGATCGGCAGGATTGAATTTTATCGTAGCTGGCATAGCAATTAATAATCAACTTACTAAAGCTATAGTTCCCAAAAAAAAGTATTTATTTATCATTTATCTAATACTTGTAAGTTATCGTTATT
>CAYXWE010001008.1:0-1704 GCA_964468145.1 uncultured Pleurocapsa sp. | reverse complement strand
AAGAAAATGAATGGGACAAACATATTTTAACTTGTCAGTTTGAAGCTATATTAGGTGCTTCTAAAGAAGTTTTTGAAGGTATTGATTATCCAGGGTAATCGCATCAAACAGAACGGCAGAAAAGTGCAAGAATAGAAAAATTTAAGCACATGACAAAAGAGTCGTTAAAAGAATCAATCGAACAGCATTTTGGCACTATACCAGACCAAAGAGTCGTAACTAGAAGTTACCACAAGCTAGTAGACATAATAGCCATAGCAATTTTAGCAATTCTCTGTGGAGCAGATGGATGGGTAGCAATCGAGACTTACGGTAAAGCAAAAGAAGAATGGCTCTCTAGTTTTTTAGAATTGCCAAACGGCATACCATCACACGATACCTTCGGCAGAATATTCAGCGAACTCGACCCAGAAATTTTAGAAGCAAATTTTCAAGCTTGGATAAAAGTTATGGCTCAAGAGTTGGGACTAGAAGTAATTGCCATAGATGGCAAAAATCTCAAAGGTTCTTACGACAGAGAAAAATCCTTGAAGTCTCTGACGATGGTAAGTGCATGGTCAAGCACTCACAGATTAGTATTAGCTCAAGTAGCAGTAGACCAAAAATCCAATGAAATTACCGCAATACCAATATTATTGAAGCAGTTAGATTTACAAGGCAGCATCATTACTATTGATGCGATGGGAACCCAAACAGCCATTGCCAAACAAATCAAAGCAGCAGGAGCCGATTATATTTTAACTCTCAAAAGAAACCATCCTTCCTTAGCGAAAGAAGCACAAACTTGGTTTGACAATCATCGAGAAGATAATCTTCATAGTGAGGTTCTGATGACGGAGATGACTATCGATGCAGGACATCATCGTTTGGAAAAGCGTCGCTTCTGGCAAGTTTCTGTCGAAGAAGTATTTTCCCAAACCAAAATCTTACGGTGGGCTGGACTACAAACCTTAGTAGTTGAGGAAAGTACTCGTACTCTTTGGAATCAAACCACTCATAGTGTGAGGTTTTTTCTCAGTTCTTTGAATCCTCAATTCCCCAATTTTTCTAGTGCAATTCGTAGTCACTGGTGTATTGAGAACCAGCTACATTGGTGTCTAGACGTGGTATTTGCGGAAGATGATTCCCGTATCCGTAAAGACCATGCTCCGAGAAATATGAGTCTTTTAAGACGGCTTGCTCTTAATTTGCTTCGTCAAGACACATCCAAAGGCAGTCTTAAAATGAAGCGTTATCGAGCTGGTTTAGATAATACTTTTTTACTTCAGATTTTGTCTAATTCTGGCATATTTTGATTCGATTTTTTGATGCGATTACCCTGGATTTTACCGATTCTCTTTTCCTGGGTCGTCAAGTCGATGTAATTACCGAAAATAGTATTTCTGGTTATGAAGGAGTTAATATTTGCCGAGAAGTTGAATATGTCTCTTGAAGCCTCCGAACGATTAGAACACATTTTAGGGGAGACTATTTATCTTATAAATGTTATTTGCCATTTGCGATTTTTTACGAATAATTTTCAAGATATTTTTTTCAGATTGATGTTTTACTAAATACATTTTTTAGACAAAAAATTATATAATATCTGAAATATTTGGAGAAATAAAACTATGAAATCAGAACTCAATCAACAGCAAGTTAACTGGTTGGCTCAAGGTGAAGAATTAAACAATTACGAAGCAGAAAAAATTAATGGTGGAGCAT
>CAYXWE010001007.1:0-1706 GCA_964468145.1 uncultured Pleurocapsa sp. | reverse complement strand
CAACTGTTGAAACGGCTGTCGGGGAAAGAGAAAAGATTTCAACGCCATATCAATCATGTCATCAGCAAAACCATAGTTCTCGATGCCAAGAAATCTAATAGCCTTGTAGCTATCGAAGACTTGACTGGCATTAGGGAAAGAACCAACACTCAACCCAGAAGTAAGACAGAGCGAAGACGCTCTAACTCTTGGGCGTTTTATCAACTTCGTACTTTTCTCGAATACAAAGGGTTGATTAATGGGGTTGAGGTAGTTCCAGTTTCGCCACGTTATAGCTCTCAAACCTGTCATGCCTGTATGCACTTGGGATTGAGAAGCGGAAAAAGGTTCAAATGTACGAATAGTACTTGTGGTTGGCATGGTGATGCTGATGAGAACGCTTGTTATAACTTGTCAATTATTGGTGGGGTTGTAAGCCTCCATCGAGGCTCGGACTATCTTAGCTGTGAACTCAGCTTCGATAGTTCAGGGCTACTGAGATATCCCAGTAGCGTTCGGGGCTTTCGCCCCGTCCGTTCTACGGCGGGGTAAGCTTACGCCCGCGCTTAGATTTAGAATTACAAGATTATCTCAAACTCAATTTAAATAAAACCTTATGGAAGTCATTCCTGCAATCGATTTACTGGGTGGTAAGTGCGTTCGTCTATATCAAGGAGACTATAACCAAGCTTCAGTTTTCAACGACAACCCTGTAGAAGTCGCCCGTCAGTTTTCCGCAGAAGGAGCAACCAGGCTTCATGTAGTAGATTTAGATGGAGCAAAAGAAGGCAAATCGATTAATTTACCCACGATCGAGGCGATCGCCAAAGCCATTGATATTCCCGTACAGGTTGGGGGCGGTTTGCGCGATCGCGCAGGGGTTTCTAGCCTATTAGATACAGGGGTCAAACGAGCTATCTTGGGTACGGTTGCTGTAGAAAAACCAGAGCTAGTGACCGAGTTATGTCGCGAATTCCCCCAACAAATTGTAGTTGGTATTGACGCTCGTAATGGCAAGGTGGCTACTAGGGGCTGGTTAGAAACCTCAGAAGTTTTAGCCACAGATTTGGCACAACGCATGGCACAACAGGGTGCAGCAGCAATTATTTATACCGATATTCATCGCGATGGGACTCTTGCAGGGCCAAATATGTCTGCGTTGCGAGAATTAGCAGAATCAATCGATATTCCTGTTATCGCTTCTGGAGGAGTTAGTTCTTTGACCGATCTCCTGAGTCTATCTGCCTTAGAATCAATTGGGGTGACGGGTGCGATCGTCGGTAAGGCTATTTACACTGGAGACGTAAGTCTCAAAGAGGCAGTAAGAGCAGTAGGAGATGGACGTTGGCAAGATGTTCCGCTCGATCCTGGTAGTTCTTTTGCTTAGTTGGATCGATTAAAAATATTGTTGACTTGTAACTAAAAAAATCTCCATCCTATATAAGTTTGATGGAGATTTAATTTTAGAAAATATCAGAAATTTAATTTCTTCAAAAATATTTAGATAATCAATTGCCAGTTACTACTGGTTACAGTGGGTAAAGAAGCTCTGCCAATGCGATCGCTACCGTCCATTAGCCAGAACGAATTTTGCCCTGTTGCCTCATTGCGCCATAGCACATCGACATTGCCATCGTTGTCAAAGTCACCAACACCTTTAATATCCCAGCTAGCGTCGGTTACATCGGGTAAAGACTCTCTGCCAATGCGCTCTCCGCCATCCATGA
>CAYXWE010001006.1:0-1722 GCA_964468145.1 uncultured Pleurocapsa sp. | reverse complement strand
CCTGCGGTTAAATCTATTCCTGCTATTTGTTTCCCAAAAATGTTTATGCTGGCATCTCCACTAAAGGATTGTTCTGTATCAGAAAGCATCAAATCTAAATTGACTTGGGAATCGTTATAGCCTTCAATGACTAATAAGCCGTCACCAAGATCGATTCTATCAATGCTTAAACTTCCTTGAACTTCTCTATTATTTGAATCTGCGTGTATGTTAAGAATCCCGTTTCGACCCCAAGCATTAAACCTCGCATTAACAGATAATCCTTGTTCTTCGAGAGGAATACCTGCAATTTCTACTCCAGAGAAAGGTACTATTTGAATTAAAGGGTCTATTTGGTCGTCGCCATCAACGTCATAAGCTTCAATTTCAACGTCTAATACATCATCAATCGCGTCGCGAAAATCTTGGATAAAAGAAACATTGTCTGCTGCTTGTGAAAAAGCATAAGATGCCACTGGTCCTAGAATAATATCTAGTAACTGTAATGGTTCGTTAGGAGTTAGTACTAATGCTAGTTTTTCTGGGTCATTGATATCAATCAATACAGCAGTCTTGAGATCCAGGTTACCAAATTGTAAATCTCCTAAAAAACCAACATTGTCAATAAAGGGAAATTCATAAGTTCCGCCAAATTGAAATGCCAAATTGCGAATTTCACTATCTGGTAAACCAAAAGGATTATCCCACCCATCATCATCTGCTTTTAAAGAATAAAACTGTGTAATAGATTCTGGCTCAAGGGCGAAACCTCCTTCAAAGTTTAAATTTTCATCATCTATTTGAACGTTTAGATCGCCACTAATACCAAATTCTGGCTCTCCATTATTGAAACTAAGATCGAGACTTCCACCTAAAAGAGTGGCATTAAAATATTCATTATCAGGAAGTAAAGAAATATTCGTATCAATTTTTGCTGCTAGGGTAATATCTCCTGAAGGTTCGTAGGCAAAATTAAGATTTAAAGTTTCGATTCCCAGAAATTCATTAATCCAATTAAAATATTTATTTTCTGAAGCTGCAAAATCCAAAAAAGTTCCTGCAAAATTAAGTCCTTCTTTGATATATTTGCCAGTTTCTACATCTTCATATTCAAAATTACTTAAAATAATTTCAGGATTACTAATATCTATTTCTTCAATAATCGGTATATTAGAAAACCAATCTCCAAAAGATAAATTATCGCCAAATTCATAGTTAAAACTAAAGTCATCACCATCATAGATAACTTCTACAATATCGCCATTAACATTACCAGAATATTTAAGTGCTTCACTATCATCTAGTAGAGTAATTTGATGATTGCTAATTTCTAAATTTCCTAGGAAATCATTAATAATATTTGTGGGTAAATTTAATGGAGAAATAGCATCTTGAAATAATTGAGTGAGATTATAAGTATTTCCCCAACCAAAAGTCAGATTTTCTTCATTGGCGATCCTAAATTTTGGTTCATCTATACTAAAAGTAGGAAAGTTATCGTTAATTATAGATATATTGCCAAACCAATCATCTACAGCAATATTAGTTTTGGATGACTCAAAAGCAAGTTCGGTCAGACTACTATTATCAGCAAAATACCCAGTTAAAGAAATTAAATCGTCACCAATAGCTACTTTACTATTTAAACTATATTCTGTTTGCTCATCATTTTCAGTTATTGTAATCCTTGGGTTATGAAGAGAGATATCGGGAAGATAGTCAGTAACTGCATCTAAAATTGGT
>CAYXWE010001005.1:0-1722 GCA_964468145.1 uncultured Pleurocapsa sp. | reverse complement strand
TATTTCTCTTTCATCAATTTCTCGCTTTCTGACACGTCGCTGCTTTTTTGCTTTTAGTTGAATCTGAAACATTAGAAAAATATAGCCAAAGCGCGATCGCTCAATCTGGTACGGAAAAAAAGACGCTGTGGATCCCGGTTGCGATCGCCTCGATCCTAATAATGGCGATCGCTTTCCTAATTATCAAACTCACAACACCCCAACCACCTCAGATAGAGCCGAATTCCCCGAAATTGGAAGAGAAATCTGGAAACATCTGGAAAAAGGCTGGGAAGTCCTTCAATTGTCTCCAAGGGACAGAGATAAAATATACTATGTCACCATGTTTCTCCAACGTCGAGAACAACTAGAACGCAGAGCTAGAACGGGTCAACTGCTACCCAGGGATTTGAAACTTATAGAACAGATCGAACGCACTAGCGCAGAATTGCAAAAACTAGCCCAAGATCTTAAAAAACTCAATAACAACAAACAATAAAATCTGAATGTTTAAATGTTTACTTTAGGAATTAGCTCTTACCAATCTTCAGCAAATAATTTGTTTATTCTTGACTAATAACTGATAAATTATCATTTGAGTAAGAGTAGTCCAGATTAGATCGCAAAACCCAATGGTAAATATTCTCAAGTCAGATGCCAAGCCAGCTTTATTAGTATTAGCAGACGGAACTACCTATCGCGGTTGGTCTTTCGGTGCAGATGGTACTGCGGTAGGAGAAGTAGTTTTTAATACAGGAATGACAGGATATCAAGAGGTTTTGACCGATCCTAGCTATTCTGGTCAAATTATTACCTTTACCTATCCCGAATTAGGCAATACAGGAGTCAATCCTGCTGACGAAGAATCAAACAACGTGCAGGCAAAAGCGGTAATTGCTCGCAATATAACTTACCGCCCTAGTAACTGGCGTTCTACCCAATCTTTGCCCGAATATCTCAAAGAAAGAAATATTCCTGGCATTTATGGTCTAGATACTCGCGCCCTCACTAGAAAATTGCGAGACTATGGCGCAATCAATGGTGGAATTTCTACCGAGATTCTCGACCCCGAAAGATTGCTCAATCGGGTCAAACAAGCACCAGATATGAGCGGACTAAATTTAGTTAAGGATATAACTACCGACAAAACCTACGAATGGTCGGAAGAAACCGAATCAGAATGGGAATTTATTCCCCAAGACTCTCAAGAAAATAACTCCCTAACTGTAGTTGCGATCGATTTTGGAGTAAAGCGTAATATTCTCCGTCGTTTGGCTAGTTACGGTTGTAAAGTAATCGTCGTACCAGCTAATACTCCTAGCGAAGAAATCTTGGCGCACAATCCCGATGGGATTTTCCTTTCTAATGGCCCTGGAGATCCTGCTGCTGTTACAGAGGGAATTGCCACCACCAAAGCACTATTAGAAGCGCAGAAGCCTACCTTTGGTATCTGTATGGGTCATCAAATTTTGGGCTTGTCTTTGGGTGCCCAAACTTTCAAACTCAAGTTCGGACATCGGGGTTTAAATCAACCCGCAGGACTAGAGCAAACTCAGGTTGAGATTACCAGTCAAAATCATGGATTTGCGATCGCGCAAGATTCTCTGGGTGCAGATGTGGAAATAACTCACATCAATCTTAACGATAAAACCGTTGCTGGCTTACAACACAAAACCCTACCTTTCTTTTCCGTACAGTATCACCCCGAAGCTAGTCCTGGCCCTCATGATGCGGATTATTTGT
>CAYXWE010001004.1:0-1736 GCA_964468145.1 uncultured Pleurocapsa sp. | reverse complement strand
AAAAGATCGTTTCCTGCCGAATATAAATCCACGACTACACCAATATTCTCTTGACTTTCTTGATGATAAACTTCTAAGCCCACTAAATCGGCAACGTGATATTCATCAGAACTTAGTTTAGGGCGATCGCTTTTGTCCACCAGTAATTTATAGTTACGCAATGCCTCTGCTTGGGTGCGATCTTCAATACCCTCCAATTTAATAACATAGAGGTTTTTTCCTGCTAAATATCTTCCTCTTTGTAGCTTTACTTCTTCAATCCCATCGCGATCGGGGTGCTGTAGCCAGCGCGTGCCAGCTTTAGTAAATCTTTCGGGGAAATCAGAATCTGGATAGACTCGCAGTTCTCCTTTTAAACCTTGAGGCGAGGTGATTGTCCCCACTTCGAGCCATTCTATTTCTTGTTCTTCAGTCATTATTAATTAATTATTAACTAAGTGCAGCAACACTAGTTTGATAAACCTGCTGTGCTACTTTTGCCAAACGTTTCATGGCTTCGGCGATTTCCCCTTCCGTAGCGGTGAGACTAATTCTCAAACACTGCTGTTTGTGCTGCCAATCTTCTTTTAAACCAGGGAAAAAAGTACTTCCAGGGACAGCAATTACTCCCACCTGTTTTAATTCTTGATAAAATTCCCAGTCCGTCATCGGCAAATCTTTTAGCCACAGCCAACCAAAGATTGCCCCTTCTCCCTGGTGTAAATACCAAGGAATATCTTGGGGCATTGCAGTATCTAAAGTATCTTCTAAAACCTTAATTTTTCGTTGGTAGTGGGGGCGAATAACATTTTCGGCTATCTGGGCTAGTTTACCAGAAGCGATCGCCCTAGCTGCGATCGCCTGTCCGTATCTGGAGGAATGGATACAGGCATTGGTTTGAAAAGATTCTAGAATCTGGATTAATTTGGCATCGCCGATGGCAATACCGATTCTTTCTCCTGGTAATCCTGCTTTGGATAGACTCATGCAGTGAATAATATTCTCCCCAAACTGAGGATTCATTTTAGTAAAGTTGAGGGCGGGAAAGGGTGGTGCATAAGCAGAATCTACTAAGACGGGGACATCATAGGCACGAGCAAGATCCGCTATTTTCCTTACTTCGCGATCGCTAATTACATTTCCTGTAGGATTACAAGGGCGAGAAAACACCACACACCCAGTCTGCCGATTGATTTGTAGTTTACTAAAATCGGGACGGTATTTGAAACGATGGCGATCGCGATCTATATCTAGTGTCGGCTTGTAAGCTAATAAAGATTCTGGAGTCAGACTAACGCCACCGTATCCTGTATAGTCGGGGCTGAGGGGTAATACTACCTGTTTTAATTCTCCCGATTCGCTATAGCCACCAAAGGCATTGGCAGCATAGAGATATAAAGCCTGAGAACCTCCTGTAATCAAGATATTGCGATCGCTTAAGTTTAAACCATAGCGAGTGTTAAAATCTCGGACTACTGCCTCAATTAATGGTTGATAACCTTGAGAAGAACCATAACGACATACTACTTCGCCATATTCATTGCTATCTAATAATTCTTGGGTGCAATCTCGCCATAGTTGTTCTACTTCTGGCAAAATTACGGGATTACCCGCACTAAGATTGATAAATTCTCTACCCGCACTGTTACTCAAGGTTTCGATAATGTCTTTCATAATTGCTCTAACTCCCGTTAGCTGAGACATTTGCAAACCAAATTGAGATAACGCAGGATTCATAAATAATTACCTAGCAATAA
>CAYXWE010001003.1:0-1743 GCA_964468145.1 uncultured Pleurocapsa sp. | reverse complement strand
CCTTGGTTTACGATTAAGTCATCTACACCTTTCGTCTCTTCGCTATATTCCCAGGTCGCCACCCCGACAATGCACCCTGCTTTAGTTGCTAGATATCCTGCTACTTTTAAGGCTTCTTGTACCTGGCGTTTAACTACAATATCTGAGTCGAATACTAAATGTATCGGGCGACCCTGAACTAGAAAGGGCGCAAGCGTGGGGATAGCTTTTAGTTTCTTTTTCTGTTTGCCGTTCCACACCCCCGTCAAACAAATGGAAATATAACTGTTAGCAAGCAAACAAGCTGCTTTCTTTGCTCCTTCTGTTACTGCTAAAGGTAACTGTGGGTTATCTGCTACCCACTTCCAGAAACCATTATCTAGTCTTGACTTATCTATATCAGATGGGGCTATTGGTACTTGATACCTTTGGGCAATCGCCTCCCAGGTTGCCATGTCTGGAAGTAGTAAAATTACTTCTGTGCCGTCTCCCTTTCGGAACGTAATGTATTTTTGAGCTTTTTTACTGTTGGGAAATTGTATCGCTTCGTTTGGCTTAAACTGCCCGAAGCGTCTCAAGTTGCCTGTTTGTAAATCTATACTCTGTACATACCATCCTGGTGTTCCCAGATAGGCATTCCAATTTAATAACTCGGCTATCTCTTTCGGCTCGGCAATACTTCTCAGATTTAGTGAAGTAATTGATTCGGATACTCCACTTCTTTCGATCCATTCGGTTGAGTGAGAGTGTTCTGTTTTGATTGGTGCGATTGTTTTCATAGCGCACCTCCCATCAAGTTTAAGCGGTTTAAATTTGGCTGCTCAAAAATCAAGGTGCGATATTTGACCACACCTTTTACAATATAGGTAATCATTAAATTCCCTCCTTCAGGAAATTTGGTTTTCGTAAAGCGATCGCGATTCTTTGGTCGGAAGGCGGTCGCTTTTGCATTTGAATTTTGGCGTTGCATCCCTGCGGGATGATTTAAAGTGGAATGGTATTAAAATGAAGATAATGAAGTAGAAGTTTAATCGAGGCTCGAAGCATCTGTTCGCATTTGGAATAACAGAGACTTTTCCTTTTCAAACGGGCTAAATAATGTCTGAGTCGAGTATTTTCTCCTTCAACTCTAGTCATATATGTTTTAGAAACTAAATGATCGCAGTCATTGATAAAACAAGGATATACCAGCCACCCATCAGTAACATACAAAAACGATTGCCAGCCTCTGATTATGTTCCACAGTGGTTTAAAAGTTTGAGCAGAGCGATCGCCTAATACCCAGGCTAAAATTCCTGGTTGCCAATGATTAACGGTAGTCCACAGCCATCGCTTATTTTTTTTTGACCGACAAAAGTTTGTAATTCATCAATCTCAGTAATTTCGGGAATTTCTGAAACTTCGGGTGCATCAGGTAAAGCGATCGCGCTTTTTCTAACCCATCGAATCACAGTGTTATGGTTGACTCCTGTTACCCTTTCAATCGCTCGAAAACCTAATCCGTTAACATACATTTTTAAACAATTTTCTTTGATTTCTGAGGAGTAACCAACACTAGTGTACTTTTCGATGAACTGGCGATCGCATTCTTTACATTGGTAATTTTGCTTCCCTCGACGATGACCATTTTTGCGAATTTTAGTTGATTGACAGTTAGGACATTTCATAACCTACATAAATATCAGATCATCCCACAGTGATGCAACGCCAAATTATGTTTAGATAAGGGCGATCTTATTTCGATTTATCTATGCTATTGGTTCA
>CAYXWE010001002.1:0-1751 GCA_964468145.1 uncultured Pleurocapsa sp. | reverse complement strand
CATAGTAGACTGGCTGAGGAGCTTTAGGTTGCACGAAGCGATTGCCAATCGGTAACTCTACTAAGATGTCTCTGACAGGGGAATGGATCTGATAGCGATTTCTGAGTTCTTCTAAACTGGCTAATTCTAATAAATAGTTAAGACAACCATGAACGAAAATAATATGTTGGGGACGTAGATTGTGAATTAATTGAGTCGTATTTCTGCCATCGCTATGTTCGGCTAGCAAATAAGTTTCAATTTCTACATAGGATAAATTTTGAATTAAATCCAATTTTGTAGAATTAGGATGCAAATATTCTTGGGGGTGTTCTGCCAATAAAACTAGCCACTCATCTTCTTCTGATAGATATTGCCAAAGATCTCGTTGATAATCGACTAAAAACACCCCTGACTTTTGATTCTTATCAAGATTCTTAGGATCGATCGACCTCTGCATTCGCGGACAGATTCGTTCGTCCCAAAATAACGACTGATGCTTGGCAAAATTTTGTACCGAGGGGGGAAACTGTGGCAAAAGTTCTAAATAAATATCACATATCGCTGCAACGAATTCATCCACCCAAATATCTAGATCTCTTCCTGTAAATTGGTGGTGCGATCGCAATAGTTTGAGAATTTCTTGTCCCAAACCAATCGGTGGCACGGGTAATAAGACATTTTTACCCTCAGATAAAGCTAGGTTAATACGCTCCATCAGTTGCTTTTCTTGCAAGCGGCGATGGGGATGGCGCACCGTACCATAACTACCTTCTATAATCAGAATATCAGGAGATAGTCCCCTCAAATTCTCAATAGACATCCCTTCCACCAATTGAAAATTAGATACTGAAAAATCTCCCGTATACATTACCTTGTAAGGGCGATCGCTCGTCTGATAGGTAATTAATATAGCTGCCGCACCTGGCAGATGTCCTGCGGGTACTATTTCTATTTCTAAGTCGGGATAGATTTTGACGGGCGATCGCCAGTTAAGAACTTCATATTTATCTAAATTTGGAGAATTATCGCCACCATAAAAAGGCAACAACTTAGCGGTTACTTCGCTAATATAAATGGGCAATTCGGGAAAATTCTGATGTAGTTGCCACAAACCACGACAATGATCTTCATGAGCGTGAGAGCAAAAAACAAAATCCGCTGGTGGAAGTTCTTGGTTCGCAATATCTCCCAAATCTGCCAAGCCACAATCGAGCATAATGCGATATTTGCCAATATGCAGCAACAGACAAACACCTTCATCTTCATGACCTGCCCCGTAGACAAAGCAGGACAAAGGCAGGGAACTAGAGTTGATTTTTCCCTGTCTTTTCTTCATAAATTTAACCCTCGATCGCCTAGATTCAAATGAAACCTCCAATATTGATGAAAGTATCTTTGTTTAAAATCTTAAATGACCGAGGTGAAAAAACTTATCCTATTCTAAAGAGAAGTTAAGTTAAATTATTGATTTTGTATGACGGCTATTTTCTAGTGCGCCGAACCATTGCCATCATATTTGTCTGTATCGTAGTAGCCGCCTTTAGTACCAAAGAACAAACAAGCAACGCTAAACACTGCGGTTAAGATTAAGAGAATTAATTTAACATCCATGATTTAAAATCTTATTTACTAAAATTGCACTTATATGATAGTGCGATCTTCTGAAACTAATTCTAGAAAGAATCTGTAAGTAATTTATAGGGCAATCTCTGACAAAAGTTACAAAACCCGCCAGGTATTAATTACTAAGCTATAAAACCTTCTGAACT
>CAYXWE010001001.1:0-1751 GCA_964468145.1 uncultured Pleurocapsa sp. | reverse complement strand
AATATCAAAGGTATTGCCATGACGGTACAGGACATTACCCGCGAAGTAGAGCTAAACGAAGCCAAAAGTCAGTTTATCAGCAATGTATCCCACGAATTGAGAACGCCTTTATTTAATATTAAGTCTTTTATTGAAACCCTCTCAGAATACGGTGAAGACTTAACCCAAGAGCAAAGAAAAGAATTTTTAGATACTGCCAATCACGAAACAGATCGTTTAACTCGTCTGGTTAACGACGTGTTAGATCTGTCCCGTTTAGAATCCTCTCGTACCTACAATTTAAGCGAAGTCGATTTAGCCCAACCGATAGAACAAACCCTGAGAACTTGTCAGCTTAACGCCAAAGACAAGGGAATCGAACTCAAGCAGGAATTAGAACCTAATTTACCCGCAGTAACTGGCAATTACGACTTGCTCTTACAAGTTCTGACCAATTTAGTAGGTAACAGTCTCAAATTTACCAAGGCGGGAGGAAAAGTAACCGTCAAAGCATATAAAACCGACGCGCAATCCAATACCTTAGCCACTGCAGCAGTCAAGATAGAAGTCGCCGATACAGGAATTGGTATTTCTCCAGAAGATAAAGAGGCTATTTTCGAGCGTTTCTTTAGAGTAGAAAATAGAGTACATACTTTAGAAGGAACGGGTTTGGGGCTGTCAATTGTCCGCAATATTATTGAAAAGCACAATAGCCGAGTTTATATCGATAGCGAAGTAGGTGTGGGTACTAGTTTTTGGTTTGAACTACCAGTGTGTAACTCTAGCCCGAAAAATCATTCAAAATTAACGGTTAAGGGCAAACATAATACTCAAAACAATCAGTAAAGCGATCGCGATTATACCGCGATAACGATAGAGCCAATTTTTGATTCGATTTGCACCCTGTTGACTCCTGGGAATCTCTATCTCTGCTACAAGAGGGGTTTGAGCATCGTGAAATAAAGTACAAGTTCTGGCGTAGGGGCGTTTGGGGTAATTACAGCTATCATCGCGATCGTAAGTACAGCGTTCGCACAAAAAACTGCGATCGTCCGACTGGTACAGAGGCATACCAGGGTGACCAAAAGCTTTTAAAGTATTATTGCACTTAGGACAACTCACTGCCTGAGAATTTACAGGCTGCTTGCATTGGGGACAAGTAGGCATTCTTGAAGGATGAAAAAGTTATAGGTTATGGATTACTGGGAAATTTGCGGATTTGAAATTCTTTGCTTTCAATCATCTTGTATTCGATCTTCATTTTCTGCATTATTGCGGAAAATTCCCGTTCGATCGCAGCTAAATCTTCCATAGGAATAGATTTCCACTGTTGGCGAGTTTGCCAGCGAATAATAAAAATAACTTTATCTGGCGCATTTGGTTCGAGCCAAACTTCTTTGCCCAGAAAACCTGGATAGGTAGACAAATTAGCAGTCCAGACTGCTTCGTCTTTTTGAATAAACTTTTCTCGCGAATCTGAGTCTACTGTAAACTTTAGCCATTCGATTACCATAAAATTCTTTAATAAATTCCCAAATAAATTAATAATATCTGTGGTTCGTAATTCTACGATCTAATAAGATAGTAAATAAAATCAAGATAATAACAAGATAATAAATATGGATAACAACGATTGGCTCAAGCAACTTCTAATGGTTGGAGTAGGCACGACTTCTTTGGTAGCGGAAAAAATCAAAGAAGTTAGCGACGAATGGGTCAAAGATGGCAAAATAAACCCAGAGCAAGCCAAGTCTTTTGTTGACGATATGATG
>CAYXWE010001000.1:0-1758 GCA_964468145.1 uncultured Pleurocapsa sp. | reverse complement strand
TAACTTTCCTTACTGTTTCACTCTGTTCTCCTTGAATTGGTTCTAACCATTTATCTACTAAATCAGGTTTTTGTGCGATCGCTTCTGATAGAACATCTCTGGGAATTTTGTAGTTAAAAAAGCAATTATTTGCCTCTGATTGTTTTTTTCTGGATTCTTTACTAACTTTGCTGAGTTTTTCTCTAGCCTCATCTCGCTCCAAAAAATTTTGTATCAGAGAATTTTCCGAGTCAATATTGCCTAATCCACCCCAAGTTTTATCTTTAGATACAAAAGTCTCTGAAAAATTTAGATATTTATCAGAGAGATAAATCATGTCGAGATCTGTAAAATCTTCATCTCTATTAATTCTAATTTCCGTTGTAGGAAAATCTAGAGGTAATTCTGGAGCGTTTTCTTTGATTTGAGTCCAAAGCGAATCAATGTAATCGCCATACTGTTTGACTTCTTCAGGCTGCATACCTCGATCTCGAATAGCAATTCCTAAAAAAGACGGATGAACCCGATCTTTGAGAGTTGAGAAAGATAAATTTTGCCCATACTGACAAAGAAGTAAATTGCCCCCATGATTTTCTAAGTCGTGATGTTGGACATCCCATTGACAAGAACTGTCGATCAAGTGTTGGATAATCTCCTCATCTTGAGAACGATAAAGAATTTTTAAAACTAGCGATTTCGCCAAACTATTTTCGACTTCTAAAAATGGATAAATATGTTGACTTATCTGTTCTGCGGTCAAATTTTCTTGGTGAGCTGATAAAAACCAAAGTGTTCTCTGTATTGATGTATCGTTATTTGAGCAAGCGAGTTTTGATAATACTGATTCTGAATTTTGAAGAGGTTTAAAAATACGTTCTAAAGATACCCAATCCGATGCCGTTTCGGGGCGCTGTAGGAAATAATCTAACTGTTTTTCTGGTTCTAGCTGTTCAAGAACTACTTTAAATAGACGCGCTTCAGCAACCTGTTCTAAATCACCTTTAATGTCGCATTTTTCCTCAAATTGCTGCCAGACTTCGTAAATAAATTGTTTTTCTGTTGCTTCAAAAATTAGATCGAGCTTTTCAATTTCAAAACATAATTGTCTCAAACTTGTTCCCGAACGATTGATAATACCTCTTACAATCTGTCTAACTAAATCGGCTATTGCATCAGGAGCATAAGCACATAATGCTGGCTCATACTGTTTGAAGTGAATCTCATCTGAATTTTGCTGATATTTTGACCAAATAGAATCAATAGAAATTTTCTCTGTTAAAGGTGCGAAATAGTCACGAAGATTATCGGGAACTTCCAGTGTAGGATTTAAACAATGAGGCACAATCCTTTGAGCAACCCAATGCAATGTAAGGTCGGCTCTTTTTAGGCAAGTAATACAATCACTTTCACTCCATCTATACCAAGAATTACAGATATCTTGTTTATGTTGCTCAATCCAAGGATCTTTAGGAAACAGATCTTGAGGTAGAGTCTCTCTTAACTCAAAAGCTTTTTGACTTCCCTCCCAAGACAAAAGAGAATGGGCAACTCTATTAGCAATAAGATTATTGGCAGCTTTTAAGTTCTCAACTTCTAACTTAATTTCACTCCATAAATTATCATCAGCACTCGCGAATATCCATTGAAAAAGATCGTATTTATCTTGATATCGATAATCGAAAGAACTTACCATTATGGCTTCTGCCATAGCTCCTGTGGCGATCGCTCTAATCAATGGCTTTACAGGTAAATAATCAATTATCCTTAATGCCACTCGTC
>CAYXWE010000999.1:0-1761 GCA_964468145.1 uncultured Pleurocapsa sp. | reverse complement strand
AGTTATTAGCGTAAATATAATCTAGGTTTAAATGTTTTCCTATTTTTTCCCAAATCATTTCTATTTTAAATGGTTTGGTAATCAAGTCATCGCAGCCAGATTGTAAAATCTTGAGTTGTTCTTCTTTTAGAGTAGATGCTGTTAAAGCAATAATTTTAATATTTTGAGTTTTTAAATTGCTTTTGATTTTTTGGGTAGCTTGATAACCGTCAAGAACTGGCATTTGCATATCCATTAAAATTAAATCGGGTAACCAAGAGTTAGCTATAGATAATGCTTCTGCACCATTGATAGCTTCTTGTAAATCAAAATTTAAGGATGCTAAAATTTCTCTGACTAATTGACGATTTTCATCAATATCGTCAACAATTAAAATTTTAGATGGAAGTTTTGGCAGAGCTAAACCAATAATTTTATTCTGGGTATGTTGTAACTCCATAGGTAGCTCGTTAGGAGGAGAAGTAAGAATATCAAAGGTGAAAATAGCACCTTGTTGCAATTGACTGCTAACTGTAATATCCCCTCCCATTAATTGAACAAATTTACGACTGATAGTCAAACCCAAACCAGTACCCTCTTGACTATTTTTTCCTGTAGCAGTTTGAGTGAAAGCCTTAAATAACTGTTGTTGTTCTGCTGGAGAAATTCCTTGACCCGTATCGCAAACGGCAAAAGTTAATCGAAGATTATTAACTCGATCTGGTTTAACTTTGAGACAGACAAAACCTTGTTGGGTAAATTTGATCGCATTACCTAAAAGATTGATTAAAACTTGCTGTAACTTTTGTCGATCTGTAGCAATATATTGAGGTAATTGGGGATGTAATTCAAAGGAAAAAAGTAAATTTTTTTCTTGGGCTTTTAAGGACAACATTTCGTGAATACTACCGAGCATTTGGTAAATATCGAAACTCGTTGTCGATAATTCTATTTGTCCTGCTTCGATTTTAGACATATCGAGAACGTCATTAATTAAGTTTAAAAGATGTTCTCCACTACTATTAATGATTTGTAATTTTTCCTGTTGTTCTGCAGTTGCTATTTCCTCTTGCTGCAAAATTTGAGTAAAGCCTAAAATGGCATTCATAGGGGTTCTTAATTCGTGACTCATTCTGGCAAGAAAGACACTTTTTGCTTTATTTGCTACTTCAGCTTTTTCTTTAGCTTGTTTAAATTTTTGATTTGCTTGAGTTAAAGCTGTAGTTCGTTCTTTAACTCTTTCCTCTAAAGTTCGAGAATAGTCTTCGAGTCTTTGATTAGCTTGCTCTAATTTTTTGTTTGCCAATTTACGCTCTCTAATATCTTGAATAATTGCCAAGCATCTTTGAGCCTTCTGCCCTGGTATATCAATTAAAGAAACAGTAGTTTCCGACCAAAATATAGATAAATCTTGGCATATATAGCGTTTTTCTACAGAAAAAGAATTAATTTCTCCATTTAAAAGCATTTGAATACTTTTTTTAGACTCTAATAGATCGTCAGGATGAGTTAAATCCTTAACTGTCATTTGAGTTAGTTCTGATGGACTATAGCCTACCATGGCAGAGAAACGACTATTGACCCTAGTAAGTCTTCCCGTTGTCATATCGCTTTCAGCAATACCTACTGCTGCTTGTTCAAAGGCTACTGTGGCTCTTGCTTCACTCAGTTTTTGCTGACGAATATCTCGAATTATGGTAGAAAGATTTTTAATACTGCCATCGGAATTTTTATGAGCAATAATGACCTGGGATACAGGTATTTCGCCACCATAACCATCAA
>CAYXWE010000998.1:0-1763 GCA_964468145.1 uncultured Pleurocapsa sp. | reverse complement strand
CTGAACTCCAGTCACACTATGCAATCTCGTATGCCGTCTTCTGCTTGAAAAAATCATTGGTAGCACTCCATTGACTTTAAATTATTAACTCATACAATCGATAAAGCTGGTTCGATAAATTGAGAGAATGTTTGTGTATCGTTGGGCGTGGATTTTATTATTATGTTTAACTACTATTCACGGTTGCCGAAAGTCCGATCGCTCTAACGATTTGCCCCAAGATCCTTGGATTCAAGTTTATTTCAATCATCGCGATACGGGCAAACAAACTTACACCGAACCTTACCGCCAAATAGAACGCGGTGGGGATAATTTAGAAGAGATAATTATTGAAGAGATAGCATCTGCCAACTCAACCATCGATCTGGCGGTACAGGAACTCAATTTACCTTTAATAGCTGGGGCTTTAGTTAAAAGTCATCGTTCGGGAGTGCGGGTAAGAGTTATTCTGGACAATAATTATAGTCGTGCTTTAAGCAGTCTCCAACAGTCAGAAATTAAGGCACTAAAAAAGCGCGATCGCCTTAAATATGATGAGTTTTTGGCATTAGTAGATCTTAATGGTGACAATCGCCTAGATAAGACAGAAATAGCCCGACAAGATGCCTTATTTATGCTGCGTCAAGCCGGTATAACTATTCTCGACGATACCGCAGATGGTTCAAAAGGTAGCGGTTTGATGCACCACAAATTTATGGTGGTAGACGATCGCACTGTAATTACTGGTTCGGCAAATTTTACGTTGAGTGGTATCTTTGGCGATTTTAAGAACTTGAATACCAGAGGTAATATCAATTATTTATTACGCATCGATCGCCCCCAGGTAGCGGATTTATTTACTGAAGAATTTGAATATATGTGGGGTGATGGGGGAATCTATAGTAAATTTGGTTTGGATAAGCAAGGGCGATCGCCCGTCGTTATTTCTTGGGACGATACAACTATTACTCTACAGTTTTCTCCCACTTCTACTAGTAAAGATTGGCATCTAAGTACTAATGGTTCGATCGCTGCAACAATTTCCCAGGCTAAACAGTCTGTAAATTTAGCATTGTTTGTCTTTAGCGACCAAGAAATCGCTAATACTTTACAGCAAAAGCAGCAGCAGGGGATTGAGATTAAGGGGGTTTTCGATCGAGGCTTTGCCTTTCGTTATTACAGCGAAGTACTGGATTTACTAGGCGTTGCGGGATATTATCGCTGCCTGGTGGAAACTAACAATAATCCCTGGACAAAACCCCTCAATACTGTCGGCGCAATCGATATTGATTCGGGGGACAAACTACACCACAAGTTTGCTCTCATCGACGGAAAAACTGCGATCGCAGGCTCGCAAAATTGGTCGGCAGCAGGCAATAACCAGAACGACGAAACTTTACTAATAATTAATAATCAAACAGTGGGGCAACACTTCCAGCGCGAGTTTGAAAGGCTAGCTGCTTATACTAATTGGGGACTACCTCCAGGGGTTAACTCTAAGCTTCAAAAACAACGGCAAAATTGTCAATGAAAAATCTATTCGATCTGTTGACAAATTATATCAATTGCAGTTTATAATCATATACATAGTAATAATTGACTTAAATTCTCAATTAGCGAACAGCCAACAATATGAAAAATAGCGATCGCTCGCAGCCAAAACCTCAAAACAATCTAGATTGTCAGCCCGATCGCGTTCTAGCGGTAAAATGGTCTTCTCGATGGGATGTATTTCGTCGCCTCCAAGGGTTGGGAATTAAATGCCAATGTTCGACAAACGAACC
>CAYXWE010000997.1:0-1763 GCA_964468145.1 uncultured Pleurocapsa sp. | reverse complement strand
CGTACTTTTCATATAAACCTTTAGTAACTTTATAAGAACCGCCATAATGTCCGACATCTTCTCCTAGCACGTAAACAGTATTATCTCGTGCCATTTCTTCGTCTGTCGCTTCTCTCAAAGCGTTAAACATTAAAGTTTCAGCCATAATGATTTTTTATCCTAAGTCACCAAATGTAAATACTATCATTAGAAAGATAGAACTAATATCAAATATTTTACTTTGGCAGGGGGATGGTTGCGTTTCTAATATTTCTAATGTTTGTTTAGACTAGCATTATCAAAAAAGCCCATATTTCCTGACGATTTGACTGTAGATTGTTTAACAGTCAAATCGTCAGGAAATCAATACAACTAAATTCACTTACGATTAAGATATTCACCTTTTTATATCCCGCATTACCAGCAAATACAATTAGTTAAACATGACTTTAGCAACCCTTGATAGTTTGATTTCTCAGTCCGAAGCCCTAGCTTTAATTGACTTTGCGATCGCCAGTTCTACGGCGGACGGTGTTTTTATTAGTCTTAGTGCCAGCGAAACTGCCCTCAGTCGCTTTAGCGAAAATCAAATTAGCCAAAACGTCCGCAAGAATACTTTTAGTCTGAGTGTAACTAGTTACTTTGGCAAGCGTAGTGCCTCTGCTTCTACTACCGAACTAGATCGCCAAGCGATCGCCTTAACGGTCAAACGGGCTGAAGATTTAGCTCAAATTGCTCCTGAAGATCCTGAATGGATAGAATTGTTACCCCAGCAAACCTATAGCGAGCGCACTCCTGCTTTTGATTCGGCTACTGCTACCCTATCGCCCTTCAAAAAAGGCGAAATTATTCAGCAGGTATGTAATTTAAGTAAAGAAGCGGGGGTTAACGGATCGGGGACACTCAGTTTTCGAGTCGGCTTAAATGCGATCGGTAATTCTGCAGGTTTGCGGGGTTGCGATCGCACCACCGAAGCGGATTTTAGTTATACTGCCCGCATTAACAATGGTTCTAGTTGGAATCGTTGCACCGCTTGGAGTATCGAGCAGTTACCGATTGTCGAGCTTACCCAACAAGTTATCGATAGAGCGATCGCCTCTCAGAATCCTCAGGCGATCGCTCCAGGAGACTATACTGTTATTTTTGAACCTTCTGCTTTTGCCAGCTTATTACCCTGGGTAATCTGGAATATGGATGCCCGTGCAGCGGATGAAGGACGTTCGTTTATGTCTTGTGATGATGATTCTGGCAAGCCAGTCGGAAATAAAGTCGGTCAGCAATTATTTAATCCGATCGTTCAAATAGAACGCAACTCCGCCCATCCTTTAATACAAGGAGGGAGATTTTTTGGCAATGGTTTGAGCAATGAAAAGTTAGCCATCGTCCGAGATGGTATTCCTCAAACTCTCTCCTACAGCCGTTATTGGGCAAAAGAACAAAATAAAGCACCCACGGGAGGGATATCCCCTATAGTTATGCAGGGTTCGACTCAAACCGTTGCGGATTTGATTGCTGACACCCAACGCGGAATTTTAGTTACTCGTGCTTGGTATGTGCGTTATGTTGACCCCCGTACTCTAGAAGTTACAGGAATGACCAGAGACGGTACTTTCTTGATTGAAAATGGCAAAATTTCCTATCCCATCAAAAATTTGCGCTTCAATCAATGTTTGCCCGCAATGCTGCAAAATGTAGTTGCTCTAAGTCAAGCACAACGTTGTGGTAGTGGCGTTATTCCTGGCTGTAAGGTCGAGAATTTCCACTTTAGTAGTATTACCGACAGT
>CAYXWE010000996.1:0-1765 GCA_964468145.1 uncultured Pleurocapsa sp. | reverse complement strand
AAAGCAAAAGTATGTTCTTCATAATCTTCAATTAGCTTAACGAGTAATCGAAACAAAGCAGTTTCTTCGGGAGTACGATTATCTCTCTTGGAGATCAGGTTTTCAGTGACATCCAAATAGTCTTGATATTCAGCTGATGTTTCAATGATTTTAGGAATAAGCTGAAGACGATCGAGCAAATCAAAATAAGCTTCTTTATCAATAGTAAGGGTCATTTTTCCATTTATCCTTATCGTATTGGGCGTGAGTAAGAAAATACTTGAAGTAGGCTACTTGTTCGGAGTAATCAAGATCGAGGATAAGACGATATTTATTACCCTTAATGTTAAAAACAGTAAAACTGCCAACAGCTTCAGCATCACGATAAACCTGTTGAACATCCAATAAATTTTGCCATTGAGCTTGTTGGATAATTTTGCAAAAGGCTTTAATGGGAATAGTGGCATCAGGATACTTAGAGGCTGAGTGTTTAAGTTTGCCAGCAGAAATTAAGTGCATAATGTTTTCAAATTGAAAACCTATTTATAATGCTTGCATAATGAAAACTTAATGTCAAATAAAAGATTGCTGTTCGTAGTGAGGGCGACCCCACGGCTTTGAAAGCCGTTTGGGAACGCGCCCGAACCCGAAGGGCTTTACGCTCGCTTGCCATAAGCTTTAAGCTTTTTAAATTCGGGTTGATTTTCTAAAAGACAGAAATATCAGTAATAGCATTACGCATTTACCAACGCCCTATATTAAAGTTAAAGGAAAATGGAAATATTTGTATTGAGCAGTGGATAGTAATGGCAATACTTTTAGAGTTTATGCTCAGTTCTAAAAGAGACTCGTTAGCAGCCAAAAGATTCTTCTTTGCTGCCCTCTTTCTAATTGTTTATCTAAATCATCTCAGAAATGATATCTTGCATAAGGCTAGTCCCATACAAGATTGGCACAGCATTTAGGTTTGATTAAATAGATTTTATTAGCTTCATTATGACGAAATACGATGTATACGCTTTAGGTAATGCTCTATTAGATATTGAGTTTGAGGTTTCTCCCGATACTTTAGCAGAGTTGGGAATTGATAAGGGTGTTATGACTTTATTGGATCGCGATGCTCAAGACAAAATTGTCAGCAAGCTTGCTGAATACGATACCAAGCGTTCTTGTGGTGGTTCGGCAGCTAATACTTTGATTGCGGTAAGTCAGTTTGGCGGTAAGGCTTTTTATTCTTGTAAGGTAGCCGATGACGAACCTGGTAAGTTTTATACCAAAGATTTATTAGACTGTGGCGTAGCGACTAACCTAGATACTCAAGTTGCAGACTCAGGAGTTACGGGGAAATGTTTGGTATTTGTAACTCCCGATGCCGATCGCACGATGAATACTTTTTTAGGGATTTCGGGAGATTTTAGCGATGGAGAATTAGTTCCCGAAGCAATTGAAAATGCTGAATATACCTACATTGAAGGTTATTTGGTTAGTGGGTCAAGCAGCAAAAAAGCAGCCATCAAAGCTAAAGAAATTGCTCAAGCTGCGGGTCAAAAAGTAGCCTTTACTCTGGCAGATTTTAATATGGTCAAGTTCTTTAAAGCTGGATTACTAGAAATTATCGGTTCGGGAGTAGATTTTTTGTTTGCCAATGAAGGGGAAGCAATGTTGATGGCAGATACAGAAGATTTTGATACTGCTGTGGGTTATTTAAAAACTATCGCTAAAGGCTTTGCCATTACTCGCGGTGCAGCAGGTTCGGTTATTTTTGATGGAGAGAAACTAATCGAAA
>CAYXWE010000995.1:0-1767 GCA_964468145.1 uncultured Pleurocapsa sp. | reverse complement strand
ATCGCTATTTTCGCAATTTGTTTTTCGACTAAAATATCACTTTCATCTTCAGGAGTTACCACACCTTCTTTTAATATAGGAGCGATCGCCATTGCTACAGATTCAGCCCGAGCTAAAGCTCCATTCGATACGGTAAAAGCGATATCATTACTATTTCCTTCGTGAATAGATTGAATAATTAAATCCACATCCACATCTTTATCAGCAATCTCTCCAAATAGACGAGCCGCAACTCCGGGGCGATCGGGTACACGTAATAAAGCAACTTTGGCTTGATCAGAATCTAGCTCTACCGCATCAACGGCTTTAGTAATTTCTAAACCTAAAACAGATTTACCTTGATCGGGAGGGGAGATAACTTTCGTCCCGGGATCTTCTGTCCAACTTGATTTTACAACTAAAGGCATACCGAAGTTACGCGCAATTTCCACCGCTCTAGGGTGCAACACACTCGCTCCCAAACTAGCTAACTCCAGCATTTCGTCCGCAGTTATTTCCTCCATTAATTGAGCTTCGGCTACGATGCGAGGGTCGGTAGTTAAAATACCAGGAACATCAGTATATATCTCGCAACGGTTAGCCCTTAAAGAAGCTGCTAAAGCCACCGCAGAAGTATCAGAACCTCCCCTACCTAAAGTGGTGATTTCCAATTCTTCTCGACTGCTAATACCTTGGAAACCCGCAACCACAACCACCTCTCCTTTATCCAGGTGTCTTTGAATGCGATCTGTTTTAATCTGTAAAATTCTAGCGCGGGAATAAGCTGCTTCTGTAACGATACCAACCTGCGCTCCCGTCAAAGAAACGGCGGGTTGTCCTAATTCCTGTAACGCCATACTTAAAAGAGCAATGGATACCTGTTCTCCCGTAGACAACAACATATCCATTTCGCGACGGGAAGGGTTAGCCGTAATTTGTCGCGCCAAACCTACTAGGGTGTCCGTGCTTTTACCCATAGCAGACACCACAACAACCAAACTATTCCCCTGCTGTACTGTTTGATGAATCCTTCGAGCTACTGCTTGAATTCTTTCTACCGTACCAACAGAAGTACCGCCATACTTTTGAACGACTAACACCATTAACCTAGTTTTCCCTAACCCACTAAAGCACGGATCATCTTACCATTTATTCAGTTATCAGTCGTAGGGATGTGACCTGGTTCGTCCCTACATCAGTTATCAACTTATTAATAAGCAGTCAGCAGGGACGCGGATGTTTGCGCCCTACCACTAAATATCAAAAACTTAGATATCAAAAACTTGCTCGAATTCTGTTCGCAAACATTCGAGATTAGCAACTCTAGCGATAATTAAGGTTTGACCTTCTGCTTTGTCTAACTCTACTTTCCAATGGCGGATGCTATCTTCCTGTTTGAGCCAAAAATCTATAATAGTTTGGACGACTTTATCCCAATCCCATTGGGGTTTTTTAGGAATCATTTGAGTTGATTCGATAAAGGAATCGAGAGTACATTGATAACTCCCCAAATAGGTTTTACTTCGTTTGGGGTTTACTTCCAGTTTTTGCTGATAGTTAAAAAAAGTTAATACTGGGCTTACCCCTATAAGTTCAAAGTTATAAGACATGACGCGCTTTCTTTTCAAAATTAAAACAACAAATTTATGATGCCGATAAGTCAGCTTTACTTCCAAGGACAGAATAAGTTCTTATTTTTAGAATTCCCCGATTTAGCTCCAAAAAACACAAAAGGGGTGCGAGAAATTTTCTCGACCCCAGTGATAAATATGTTTGATTTGACGAACG
>CAYXWE010000994.1:0-1769 GCA_964468145.1 uncultured Pleurocapsa sp. | reverse complement strand
AATTACATCGACAGCAGGGAAGAAGAACCAAATCTAGCTTGTCCACAATCTCTTATAAAATACCCGTTCAAGCTCTTAAAAGAAAAAGGACTCAATTTAGCACCAGGAACAAGAGTCAGAATTCTGGATCTTCCCGGACTAGCATATGTTGGAGATGAAGGGAATGCAAACATTATAAGGCAATGTCGAGAGGCTCTGTGTATAGTAACCTATAATAGTGCCGAAACCGACCCCCAAAGAGTTAGGAGTCTGTTGCAAGAGGTGGTACAGCAAGTTAAGGACTTGGGAGGTTCTCCTGCTCGTATGCTTTTCGTTCTTAATCGAATCGATGTTTTCCGAGCAGATAGGAACTGGCCAGAATCGGAGAAACGTTTTGCCGAAAGAACCATTGATGATATCAAAAGAGAGTTAACAGAGCAGCTAAGAGAGTACACAGAAGAAATTGAAGACCTACAAGTAGTCAAACTTAGCACCTGGCCTGCTCTATTAGCTCTACAGATACAAAGTACTAATGATGAGTATAGCGTTCGAGCTTGTAGAAAGGCAGACAATAACTTTAACGGACTTATTGAAGACGTGTTAGAAGACTTAGCACGCAATCCACAAAAATGGTCCCGACACGATAGAAACCGCGTTACTAATGCTTTGTGGAAAAGGTCTTATGCGGAAGAATTTCATCAAAACCTCAAAAATCATATAACCGATCATTTTCCACAGTTAGTAATTCCACAAGTAATAGAACGCTTTAATATTGATGCGGGAAATGCTGTAGCTGAATGGTCTACACAAACAACAACAGCTATTCTTAACAGTTCGGAAGAATATTACGAGCAAGAATGTGAAAACATAGCGCGAATGAGATCCTCTTTGGAGCGATTTCTGGAAATTAGCGATACGAAACTAAGAGAACCTTTTGAAAAAGTAGATAGGAAAATCAAGCAAGTTTTAGCAGAAGAATCAGACGACGATCCAGTTTTCTACTTAGAATCGACAATTGCCGAACTCAAAAACATTCAACCCTACAATCTTTTAGGAGAAAAGCTATATCCGCTTTATGGATGGCGACGAGAATTAGGACAAGGAATCAACCAAGTTTTGGAAGCAGTAGCAAAGTCGCTCGAAACAGGAAAAATAGATTTAGAAGGTACAAATTTAAAGAAAGCAAATTTTTTAAATATCAACTTGCTAGAGCGCAACTTAAATAGACTAATAAATTTGGGTTACACAGCATCTATCGCCAAAGAAGGTGAAACAAGAGAAGCAAGAACCCAGAAAGAAAAGAGTAAGCTCAAACAACTAAATGAAGAGTTGAACGAACTAGCTATTCATTTGAATATTGTTATGGAGGATGTACTAAATCAAATTTCTAATCAAGAATTAAATAGAATGTATCAAGCGGTAGTAGACCTTTTTAACTGCCATTTATCTTATCTAGAACAAGGTTCAAATAATATTGCACCAAATATAGCTATTAAGTTTCCCGAATCACAACTTAGTAAAGTTGATGGTCAACCCAAGTTTAATATAAAATTTCAAGCTGGTTTTGCGGTTACTAAAGGCACTTGGGAGGAGAAAGTACAGGTAGAAGTTCGGAAAAGAGTTTGGTGGACGCTATGGCTAGGAAAGGCAACAGTAAGAGAATCAAAATATGAAATTAGATCTAGTGATAATGCCGAAATTCTTAGTATTGAGGATTTATTAACCGGTTGGATGGCTCAAGCTAGAGATGCGGAACCAGAAATTGTCAACCAAATCATACACTGGCTGCT
>CAYXWE010000993.1:0-1769 GCA_964468145.1 uncultured Pleurocapsa sp. | reverse complement strand
ACATAGTTTAAATTACGCTATAAGGAAAACACTATGACTAACTTGCAGAACAATAGCGGTTCTTATTCTAATTCTAGAGAAGAACTTGATTTTGATATAGGAAAATACTTATTAAAGCTCAAAAGACGTTGGATACCAGCATTGGCAGTTTTTGCGTTTACTGTAGGTACAACCGCCTTCCTAAGTAGTTTTTTAGAAAAAACTTACAAATCTGAAGGAAAAATATTATTTAAAAAAGAATCTTTAGCTACGATCGAAGATTTAGGTAATATCTCCAAGCTAGAACCGATCCGACCAGACGACACTCCTCTAGCAACAGAGAAAATACGGATGACTTCTGAACCGGTCGTACAGCAAACTATCGATCGATTAAAGCTGGAAGATTCCGAAGGCGCACCCCTCAAACCCAAAGATTTTAGAAAAAGACTAGATGTAGAAATTTTGGGAGGTACGGACATTATTGCTGTGTCCTATAAAGATCCCGACCCTGTAACTGCTAAAAACGTGGTCGATACTTTAATCGATGTCTACATCGACGCACAAATTAGTAGCAGCAACAATGCCGTCGAAAAGGCAGATAGCTTTATTGCTAACGCTTTACCGCAGCAAGAATCAAAACTTCAATCTTTAGAAGGTCGTCTTCAAGACTTCTATGAAAAGAATCAAATTGTGGATTTACAGGAAGAAAAGAAAATTTTAGTCGGGGAATTAGGTAATCTTAACCGTCAAATTTCTACTGTAGGTGCAGAGTTGCAAGGTAAGAAAGCTCAAACTATTAGCTTACAAAACCAACTGGGCTTAAATTTAAATCAAGCTATTAATGCAACCCAGCTAGGAAACACGCCTCAAGTCCAAAGTATTCTAGAACAGTTGGCCAGTACCGAAACTCAACTGTCTCAGGAAAGACAAAGATTCAACGATAACCATCCAGTAGTCGCTAGTCTTAATGATAAGAAAAAAGCTTTAAACTCCCAACTGCAGCAGTTGATTAGTCAGTATGTTGGGGCAAAAGTTTCCACTGGTTTGTTGCAAGGAGGCAGTAACGTCAAAGAAAATCAGCTAGAAAGATTTATTAGCCTCAAAATAGATGAATTAAGCCTCCAAACCGAAGAATCCGCTCTCCGCCAATATCAACAGGTTTATTTGAACCGCACCAAGGACATTCCTCGATTAGAAAAACAAGAGCAAGCTCTGTTGCGCGAGGTTGAAACTGCTCGTTCTTCTTATCAAAACTTGCTAGCTAACAAAGAAGATATCCAAGTCATAGCTAATCAGAAAAATGGTAATGCTCAAATATTAGAAGAGGGCATAATTCCTCAAGAAGGTAGTACTGGTAGAGTAGCGTTAATGGCTGTGGGTATCTTAATGGGATTATTCCTTTCAAATTTAACGGCAATTCTTTTAGAAATGCAGGATCGTACCCTCAAAACTATTCCTGAAGTTAAGCAAAAATTTTCTTATCAAGTTCTGGGAATTGTACCTTTGGACAACTTACAAGAAACTCAGGGTGGAATTGTCGTTCGACGAGAACCTGATTCTTTTGCCAGCGAAATTTACCGCATGATTCAAACTAATCTCAAGTTCTTGGCAGTCAAACGTCAACCAAAAGTAATTTTGATGACTAGCTCTGTACCAGGAGAAGGAAAATCTACCGTTGCAGCCAATTTAGCAGCAGCTATGGCTCAGTTGGGTCGTAAAGTCTTATTAATTGACGGCGATCTTAGAAAAGCGTCCCAACATGAACTATGGCAAGTAAGTAATAAAGCTGG
>CAYXWE010000992.1:0-1772 GCA_964468145.1 uncultured Pleurocapsa sp. | reverse complement strand
TGATGAATCTGTTAAAAAGTCAGACAAAAAAATTAAAATGTCGGATTTCGCTTTCTTGAAAACTGACCCAGGAGCGGTAGGATTGGATAGCTTTCTCACAGAAATCAAAAAACTGAAATTGATTCGTGCGGTTGGTTTACCATCAGATTTATTTACAGGTATTTCGGAAAAACTGCTCAAAACCTATCGCAATAGAGCATCCACCGAATCACCCTATGACCTTCGCCGACACAAAGATGCTATTCGCTACACCTTAATGGCAACTTTCTGTATCCAACGCAGCCAAGAGATTACGGACAATCTTGTTGAACTACTCAATCAAATTATTCACCGCATCGATACTAGAGCCGTCAGGCGTGTCAACCAAGAATTAATCGATGAATTCAAAACAGTTTCAGGCAAGACTGGTTTACTATTCCGCATCGCCGAAGCAGCTATAGCAGCACCAACTGGTATTGTGGAACAAGTTATTTATTCCGTGGTGTCTCTCAAAACTCTCAAGGATTTAGTAGCAGAATATAAATCTACAGGCAATTTCTATCAGCAAAGAGTTCATACTGTAGTTCGTAATTCCTTTGCCAGTCACTATCGCAGGATGATTCCCCAACTGTTAGAAATACTAGAATTTCGCTCCAATAATGACATTCATCGTCCCGTAATTGAAGCATTGGAGCTATTAAAGAAATACGCTCACAGTAAAGCTAGATATTATGACTCCTCTGAAGAGATACCCATTGATGGTGTTCTCAAAGCAGGAGCAAAAGAAATTTTACTCGAAACAGATAGCGAAGGAAACGAGCGCATTAACCGCATCAACTATGAAATCTGCGTTCTTCAAGCTCTCAGAGAAAGACTCTGTTGTAAGGAAATTTGGGTAGTAGGAGCGTCTCGCTATCGCAATCCCGATGACGATTTACCCACCGATTTTGAATCCAAGCGTCAGATTTACTATCATGCTTTAACCCTTCCTGAAGATGTAGAAACTTTTATCTCTGGTTTGCAAAAGCAGATGGAGGAGGGGTTAGAGAAACTAAATAAAGGAATGCCTAAAAATAAGAGCGTCGCTATCGTCAGCAAGGGAGATAAAAGTTTGATTCGGCTCAGTCCTTTCGATGCTCTACCTGACCCCGTTAATCTCAAACAACTCAAGGGGGAAATCAACCGTCTCTGGCATAAAACCAGCCTCTTGGACATTCTTAAAGAGACGGACTTAAGAGTTAATTTTACCCGTAACTTCAAGAGTATGGGAACGAGAGAAATACTAGACAGAGAAACCCTCCAAAAGCGATTATTGCTCTGTCTGTTCGGCATGGGGACGAATACAGGGCTAAAACGCATCAATACGGGCATAGATGGGGAAAACTACCAAGATTTACTCTACGTGCGTCGTAAATATATTCAGAAAGACCAATTACGCAGTGCTATAGCTGAGGTGGTCAATGCCATCTTCGAGATTCGTCTGCCTCATATCTGGGGTGAAGGAACTACTACCTGTGCCAGCGACAGCAAGCATTTTACTGCTTGGGAACAGAATCTCATGACCCAATATCATCTACGCTATCGGGGACGGGGAGTAATGATTTATTGGCACGTGGAGAAGAGTTCTGCTTGTATCTACTCCCAACTCAAAACCTGTTCTTCTAGCGAAGTAGCAACCATGATTAATGGGGTTTTAAAGCACTGCACCAGTATGGAAGTAAAGAAAAACTATGTGGATAGTCACGGTCAAAGTGAAATCGCTTTTGCCTTTACTCACCTGTTGGGATTTCAAT
>CAYXWE010000991.1:0-1774 GCA_964468145.1 uncultured Pleurocapsa sp. | reverse complement strand
AAGTAGTTGAGCCTGAAATTTTAGTTTATAAAGGTTCGCTCAAAAGCAAAGAACCTCCTTCTCCACTGGTTCTCTTTGACCAAAAATTGAACAATAGTAACTAGAGGTGAATAAGCGCGAAGATACTGTTGGCGAAAGTAATTGGGGTCGGGTTGGGGGATGGCAAAGATTCACGCACGAAGATTAGAGCGCGTGACTTATAGCCCCTCAAACTCCCCAATGGTTAAAAAAAGTAGAGATAAGACACATTCTATCCCTACTTTTTTGTGATACTAGTTTTTAGCTCTATACTATAACCAATAAAAATTTAGAAACGGTTGTTTCTGCCACCACCGCGATTGTTTTCACGAGGTCTTGCTTTGTTAACTCTTAGCTGACGCTCCATCCATTCAGCCCCGTCTAGAGCTTCGATCGCTTTGTCTTCGTTAGCTTCAGACTCCATTTCTACAAAAGCAAATCCACGGGGACGACCAGTTTCGCGATCGCTGGGTACGTGGACGCGCTTAACACTTCCATACTCCGCAAAGACTTCTTTAAGATCCTCTTGGTTAATTTCGTAGGATAAGTTGCCGATATAAATTGACATAATTTAGGTATTGTCTGCTCAATGAGTGATGTGTATTAGAGAGACAGAATTATTAGGAAAGAAATGGCTCAATACTTTACGGAAAAACCTTTAGATACTGGAAACAAGCTCAATCATTCATCTGTTGATTCTCAATCTGCATATTAACACTGTTATTGCGATTAATATCTCCTTACTTTATTTATCTTTATACAACTTATTAAATTCATCTTTGTTTTGATTCTACCAATTTCCTAATCTATGGCTACACTAGGAAATGCCCTCAATAGCTACAGTTTATGGCTAACCTGAAAGAACCACCAAAGCCAAACTCAGAAATCACTGATTATGAATGGGGCGTTACACCTCGCCCAGTAAAAGCAATTATCGATCGCCTGCAGCAGCTTTTGCTGCAAAAGCAACAAAATTTGGAAACTCTACAACGAGAAAATAAATGGTTGCGAGAGCAATTAGATCTTAGGCTAGATAAACCCAATCGTGGCTATATTCCTTCAATTCCCGAAGTCTTGCTGTGGGCAACCATTGGCTTAATGTTAACTATTGGCGGTACTTTTATTCCTGCCTATAGTATTGCTGCGCCTTGGTCTTGGTTTGGCGATAATTCGATGGTTCAAACTTTAGGGGTTAGCTATCAGGTTGCTGCAGTATTATTGACAGCTTGTTTGGGAGGTAAAAATGCAGCTTGGTTATCTCAGGTAGCATATATTTTGTTGGGTATGGCTGGGTTGCCCATCTTCGATCGCGGTGGCGGTTTAGAATATTTACTGCAGCCCAATTTTGGCTATTTGATAGGTTTTGTTTTTGGTGCTTGGCTGTGTGGTTGGTTAGCATTTCAAACTAGAGTTAGATTTTCTACACTTATTGCTAGTTGCTGTGCGGGATTGATAGTAATTCATCTTATGGGCATCACCTATTTAACAGTGATGTATTACATCACGGATTTTGGGTCGGAAATAAATTCGTTGATGCAGGGTATTGCAATCTACTCAATACAGCCTTTCCTCGGACAGTTGGCTTCTATTTGTGCGGTCAGTATTATTGCTTTTCTGATGAGAAAAGTAATGTTTACGTGAAAAAGTTTTCAATGAAAGCCAGACACAGCAATAGTTTATCCCTCGATCGCGGAGTCTATGCGATCGCGATCGCCTGAATTTTAGTTATGAAGTCACTGTGAAGAGAATATGAAGC
>CAYXWE010000990.1:0-1776 GCA_964468145.1 uncultured Pleurocapsa sp. | reverse complement strand
TCAATAATCCTACCGTCGCGGGGAGACTTGAAAGTAACTCCATGTTCGCTAATAGAACGCATTTGGCTCAGGCTAAATACTTGGAATCCACCCGAATCGGTTAAGATGGGCTGATTCCAGCCCATAAAACTATGCAAACCACCAGCTTCTCTGACTATATCTTCTCCTGGCTGTAGATGGAGATGATATGTATTTGCCAAAATCATTTGCGCCCCAGCGTCTTTTAGCTGTTGTGGAATAATCCCTTTAACTGCTGCCAATGTACCAACGGGCATAAATCTAGGCGTTTCAACTATCCCATGAGGAGTATTAAATATTCCAGCCCGCCCTTGAGTATGACTGCAATTTGCCTGACATTCAAATGTAAATCCCACTATCTCATCACTAATAACTGATTACCGAAAGTCTTCATCGTCCATCTGCACGTCTAAACGGGCTGATAGTACTTCTGCCACCATAGCTTCAATCGCTTCTGCATTAATATCTTCAGATATTCGCTGAGGCTTAGTAGTCCTAGCAATAGGAATCAGACGCAGTTGACGATTATCTTGAATTAGATCGAAGTAAGTTTCGTTATCCGTAGATTTACTTAATTGTAGATAGTCGAAACTACTAATATTTATATAGATTTTTTGATTAGCAATTAAGGTAGATTGACGAGGATCGTTAAATATTTCTTGAATAAATCCTTGACCTTCACTCTTTACCTGTCCTTCTATACTATGCACATAGTAAACATGACACACATCGGTCAACAAACGTCGAATATCCTCACAATTAATTAAAATGCCTTCATCTACTATGCAGGGAGCAGCTAAGGATTCAAAGCCTTGGTGTTTACTCATAAGAAATTAAGTTGGAACTTTTCAATTGTTGAGCTTCGCTATTTTGCTATTAGGAATATGCTGTAAAAATAAAGTAGCTTATGAAACAATATTATCCCAACACTTGCTATATATTTAACCAATTTTTAATTAATCATTTGTCTATGACAAAAATATCCCTTGATTATCTTCGATCGTCGATTTTGGATTTAATTACCTCTTGGACAAGTAGTGTTGTTTTTTATACAATAATTCCGCTGCCTTTTAGGTGGACTAATAATTGGTCGCGCATTGCTCGGTGGTGTCCCGTAGCGGGTTTATTTATTGGACTATTATTAGCTTTAGTCGATTTTTTACTGGGTTTGGGCGGGATACCCGATCTAACTAATAAAGCTTTGGTGGTAGCGGTTTGGGTGGCAATTACAGGGGGATTGCATCTAGATGGTGCGATGGATGCAGCAGATGGTTTATCAGTCACAGACTCCGATCGCCGTTTAGATGTGATGAAGGATAGTGCCACTGGAGCTTTTGGCGCGATCGCTGCCATAATTATTATTTTGCTCAAAACCGTCGCCCTCTACGATCTGTCTCTTCCTTTATGGTTAGTTTTAATTTCTGCTGCGGGTTGGGCGAGATGCGGACAGGTATGGGCGATCGCTTTTTATCCTTATTTGCGGGCGACGGGTAAAGGTTCGTTTCACAAAGAAAATCTACGTTTGCCTCAAGATGTATTGTTGGGTTTATCGCTCTTACTGATTTGTAGTGGCTTGTGGTTGAGGGTTTCCGATTTATCCTGGCTACAGATAGGTATCTTAACTACTGGTAATATCGCGATCGCTCTGTTGACAGGATATTGGTTCGCTCGGCAATTAGGCGGACACACTGGAGATACCTACGGTGCAGTTGTCGAATGGAGCGAGGCTTTGATATTATGTTGGCTGACAATTTTTTA
>CAYXWE010000989.1:0-1783 GCA_964468145.1 uncultured Pleurocapsa sp. | reverse complement strand
ATTGGTTATTGGTTATTGGTCATTGGTTATTGGTTATTGGTTATTGGTTATTGGTCATTGGTCATTTGTTATTTGTAGGAAGTTCGTGCGAATTTTCTGACGCAAATTTTCAAAATGCTCTGATATTGCCATTATTTGCACGAGCTAAAAACTCAACTTCAAGGCATTGACGGGAACATCGTCCCAAGATTCTACAGTGCGAAGAGTAGCAACCCAACCGCTTTGCTTTTGTTGTTCGGTCAAATTTTCTTGCCAATTTTGATGACAATCATTAGCAGCCTCTTCATTGAGACAGGCGATACAGGCATAAATCAAGCCACCAGGATCGATTTGTTCGTTTACCCAAATAGTTTGTTTTGACATATTTTTAAAAGTTAATTTGATTTAATTAAATACAATCGCAGGTTTCGTCTCTTTCTCCGAACCATTGATAACGATTATCCCGTATTTGTTCGTAACTGCGATCGCCAATCCATTTCATGCCAGGAATAGCGCGATAGGCTGAAATAAACATTTCTCCCATAGGCAATAAACGAGCAATTTCTTCTGCTGCTTCACTACCCTGCCATCTTTTTTTTGGTTGGTTAGCATCAATCAAAATCATCCCTGCTTCGCAGTCGCGGGGGGCGATGCCGAACTTTGCCAGAGTAGATTTATCTTGCATGGGAATATAAGCGAAAATTTCTCCTCGATCGAATTGCTTGAGTAATTGGGCAAAATTAGTGCAGAGATTGCACTTGCCATCGAAAACAACGTGGTATTTCATTTAAATGTTTTTTAATTATTTTAAAAAAATATTAGTTATTTTGCATAACTTGAGACTTTTTTTCTAGCTAATAATCATTTGAGAGTGAAATAACCATAGAGCAAGCAATCCAACCCAGGCAAATATTGGAGTTATTTATTTTGGCTACATCTTTATTAAACTTAAAAGATCTCAACGGCAGCAATGGTTTTACTATTCCTGGTTTGGCTGAGGACGATAATTTAGGGACGAGCGTTGAAATTGCGGGGGACATTAACGGAGATGGTATCGAAGATCTAGTAATTAGTTCGTCTAATGCAGGAGAAGCCAACACTGCACCCTACAGCTTTTACAATAGCGATCGCCGTGGAAAAACCTACATTATTTTTGGTCGAAAAAGCGGATTTGGCTCTAATTTGAATTTAAACAATATTGATGGCAACAACGGTTTTACAGTAAGTGGAGTCAGTGAAAACGATCGCCTGGGTAGTGCAGTTACCGCAGGGGATATTAATGGCGACGGCATTGACGATTTAGTAATTAGCGCGCCCAACGGTGGTAGTAGAATTAGCAGCGATGGCTATAACTATAGCGGTAGCCAGGGAAGAACATACGTTATCTTTGGTAAAAAAAACTACGCTGCTAACATTGAACCCACTTCCTTAAATGGTAGCAATGGCTTTACCCTCGGCGGAATAGATAAACAAGACTATTTAGGGACAGCGGTTGCTAGTGGAGACATTAACGGCGATGGCATCGACGATTTAGCCGTAAGTGCTGCGGGTGGGGGAAAAACTCTGACTAATGAAAATAATTTTAGATATAGCGATCGCCGTGGAGAAACCTACGTCATTTTTGGCAGTCGCAGCCAATTCAATTCTAAGCCCAATTTGGCCAACCTTAACGGTCAGAATGGTTTTAAAATTGAGGGAGAAAACGCCTACGATGGCTTGGGTTATGCTCTGAGTAATGGAGGAGATATTAACGGCGATGGTATTGACGATTTAATTATAGGTACACCAGCGGGGGGAGAAGTTT
>CAYXWE010000988.1:0-1789 GCA_964468145.1 uncultured Pleurocapsa sp. | reverse complement strand
AAGTTGTTCTGAGCGATCTAAGCTCAAATACAAACAGGGAGAGTCCTTTTGATTTGCCAATCTCTCGACTAGATAAGCAGATACAGCTTCTATGGGAGAATTAGCGATCGCTAATTTTTTAACTGGATCGCTATTATCATTTATCTCGAACCAAAAGTGAGAAACTTTGCTACCTAATAGGCTGCGTTTATGCCAAATTGGTTCTCCTGTTTCATCAGCACTGAGTAAGTTAGCCTCATTTAAACCAGCAGATATATATTCTGGAATACCATAGCGAGTGAGTAGTGTCTTTTGTAGACTATGCCACTGTTTCGGGTCTAGTATTTCCCGAACTTTCTTAGTCGAATGAGCGTTAGCTGACGCTTTGAGAGATTCTGGCAGCCAATAATGCAAGTCAATCTGTTTCCAGGAAAATAATTGATTATTATCTATTTCTACCGATTTATCTTGGTAAGCAGCTTCAATTGCGGGAATATCTCTAACTTCATCAAAATCTATGCCTCGATCGGAGATTAACTTAGGAAAACTACCGTTATGTAGCTTGCTACCTCTGACTTTAAAATCTCCCAAGCGATAGCTCATACGCTTTCGACTTTTATCGCTGATATAGGGGCGCACATCAATTCCCAACTGCTGCATTCTGCCTATGAACGAGGTCATGGTCGGTTTATCTCGACTGGCAAAATCGATCGCAGCCTCTAGCTTTGCCATTATAGGAATTTCTGGTGCTGTATCTGGGTATTTCCTGCTCTCCCTTTGGTAGCGTTGTAACTGCTCGGTTTTTGGTCTTTGACGATCGCATTCATGACTGGATACAACTTTAGTGAGGTTATGCTCTGTTTCTAATTCTCTGAGGATTTGTTCTAAGCGGGTTTTATCGAAACTGTCTGAAACGCGATCGCCATTAAAATCGATCGCATTGATAACAATATGCAGATGATCGTGGTCGTGTTGCCAATCGTGTCCAGGGTCATTTCTGCCATGGGCGATCGCTACCCACTGATTGTTGGTATAGCCAAGCTTGTTAACTATCGCTTCAGAGATTGCCAGCTTGGTAGAATCATCTACCTCCCCGTCGGCAGGAGCAAAACCAATACTCAAATGTTTAACAGGTTTCTTGGTAGTAGGTCTGGTGCTGGCTATCCAGTCGAACTGACTGGCAAGTTTGGTAGCATTGGGTTCGAGCAATATGCGATCGCCACCAAGAATTTGACCCTCTTTATCATCTTTGAGCAGATATCTAAATAGGCGGTCAAAGTTGCTGCCAGTAGTTACTTTGCCAATCAACTGACTTTTCTTCCCTGTAACCGATCTAAGATTTGACGGATCAGAGCGTAAATCTTTTCTAGCATCTCTAGATCTTCAGGATGTAATCTGGTGGTGTCCTTACCAGAAGCAGCTTGAGTATTGTGTAGGCGAGCTAACTGGTTGAGATTGTTACCCTGACGACAGAGTTCTAGATACAGAGCTTTATCGATTGCTGAAGTTATCCGAGTCAGCTTTTTGTTTAAACCAGCAGTAATTAGATATTTACCCAAACTCATACCTGAAGCTTGAGCCTTGAGTTGTAGTTCCGCTTTTTCTCTAGGTGTCGCTCTAAGATCTATTCGAGCTACTTTAGATTCTTTTTTGAGACAAGAATTTCGTTTTGGTTCGGTCATTGCGTACAAAGATTGGACTGAAACGGGTAGAGAAATAATTTTGAGCAAATGAATTTTGTTTGGGGTTTTTGGGAAACGCTACTAAAAAGCCATGCTGTAGTTTTACAAGAGTCGATATCATACTTTTA
>CAYXWE010000987.1:0-1790 GCA_964468145.1 uncultured Pleurocapsa sp. | reverse complement strand
GATGTCTTTTCTAAATATGCTGGATTGATTTTGAGTACGTCATCATTAGTTAAAAAATATCGTCAACTATTGCTAGCCTTGTTGATTTTCTTATAAACCAAAGCATTTTGGGAGCGAGATACTAGTTACTAAATACTAATTACTAAGCTGATTCTGGCTTGCGATAGGAAGCAGGATGAAGAATCAATTCAGCAGTAGAACGTTTTTCTACCATTTCTTCGGTGATAGTACACTTTCCTACATCTTCGCGAGAAGGAATTTCGTACATGACCTCTAACATCAACTCCTCTACAATACCCCGTAAAGCTCTTGCACCTGTTTTACGGCGATATGCTTCTTTTGCCAAGGCTCTAATTGCGCCATCGGTAAATTCTAGCTCAATGTTATCCATACCTAATAGTTTTTGGTATTGTTTGACGATAGCGTTACGAGGTTTAGTTAATATTTCTACTAAAGCATCTTCATCCAAAGGCTCTAAAGCTGCAGTAACGGGAATTCTTCCTACAAATTCGGGAATCATACCGAACTTGACTAGATCGTCCAATTCTAGCTTTTGTAAAATATCAGCGGTACGTTTTTCTTTCGAGGGAGTATTATTGTTATTTTCGCCTTTTTGAATAAAACCAATCGATTTTTTACCCAGACGGCGTTCTACAACTTTATCTAAACCCACAAAAGCACCACCGCAAATAAATAAAATATTTTTAGTATCGATTTGAATGCAGTCTTGATAAGGATGCTTGCGCCCTCCTTGGGGTGGGACATTAGCTACTGTCCCTTCCAACATTTTAAGTAATGCCTGCTGTACTCCTTCTCCCGAAACATCGCGAGTAATAGAAGCATTTTCGCTCTTGCGAGCAATTTTATCAATCTCGTCGATATAGATAATACCTCTTTGAGCCTCTTCTACATCTAGGTCTGCTACCTGCAACAACCGCAAGAGAATATTTTCGACATCTTCTCCTACATAACCCGCTTCAGTTAAAGTCGTGGCATCGGCAACAGCAAAAGGCACTTGTAATACTTTAGCTAATGTTTGAGCCAACAAGGTTTTTCCGCAACCTGTTGGGCCAATTAATAAAACATTAGACTTTTGTAATTCAACAGGGTCATCTGTATCCTTGGTTTTGTTAGCCAAGCTAAGACGCTTGTAGTGATTGTATACACCGACTGAGAGAACTTTTTTAGCCTCTTCTTGTCCAATAACGTGTTCGTCCAGACAACTTTTGATTTCAATCGGTTTGGGAATATCCCCAAAAGAAATACCACCCGTTTTAGACTTTCGTTTCTTTGATGGCTTGACTTCTGGGTTGTTAGGTACAGAAGAAGATGAAACAACTGCCCCCTCTTCGATCAACTCTTCATCTAGAATTTCGTTGCACAGTTCAACACACTCATCACAAATATATACCCCAGGTCCAGCAATTAGTTTCCTGACTTGTTCTTGAGATTTTCCGCAAAACGAACATTTTAGATGGGAGTCGTATTTAGACATTTAGATGTGTACCTCACACTGGTAAAGCAATTTTAGCTAGTAAGTGAATTTGCTGCTTCAGACTTTGTAATGACTTTATCAATTAAGCCATACTCTACAGCTTCTTCTGAAGACATATAGAAGTCCCGTTCTGTATCGGCAGCTATCTTATCAAAGGGTTGGTCGGTATGTCCTGCAATTAATTCATTCAGTCTTTGTTTAATGTACAAAATTTCTTTGGCTTGAATTTCAATATCAGTAGCTTGTCCTCGCGCCCCCCCTAAAGGCTCGTGAATCATGATTCGCGAACTGGGTA
>CAYXWE010000986.1:0-1800 GCA_964468145.1 uncultured Pleurocapsa sp. | reverse complement strand
TCTTCCAATTCTGAAAGGGGAATTAATACCGAACCGTCAATTTTGGCAATTTCGTATTCGTTGGGGTTACGAACATCCAAGAGAAGATAGTCATCTTTACCGCTATCCATGAGTTGTTTTAACTCTTGAACTGTCATTTCGGCGATCGCATTTCCTGCTTCTGCTTCTGCTGCTGCTGCTTGAGGAATACCGCAGAATTCTTGATAATCGATCAATTTTTCGATTACAGGACGTTCTGGATTGGGTCGCAATTTCAACTCGCGAAACTTCATATCCCAAGCATTATAAAGTAGCAGTCTGCCGCTAAGGGTATTTTCTGCACCCAAAATAATTTTGATCGCTTCTGTAGCTTGAATCGTACCTATGATGCCACAAAGTACCCCTAAGACCCCCCCTTCAGCACAAGAAGGTACCATTCCTGGTGGTGGTGGTTCGGGATATAGATCTCTATAGTTAGGGCCACCTTGATAGTTAAACACTGTAGCTTGTCCTTCAAAACGGAAAATAGATCCGTAGACGTTGGGCTTGTCTAACAAAACACAAGCATCGTTAGTAAGATAACGAGTAGGGAAGTTATCCGTACCGTCTACTACTACATCGTAAGGGGCTAAAATATCAAGGGCATTCTCAGAACTAATAGCCGTTTCGTATAAATCTACTTGACAGTGGGGATTGATACTATGAATGCGGTCTTTAGCCGACTGAATTTTTGGTTTGCCTACCCACGATTCGCTGTGGATAATCTGACGTTGCAAATTGGAACTATCAACTATATCAAAATCTACCAAACCAATTCTGCCAATACCTGCTGCTGCAAGATATAGCAAAAGAGGAGAACCAAGACCACCGCTACCGATACAAAGAACGCTAGCTGCTTTCAGACGTTTTTGTCCTTCTAGTCCTACTTCTGGCAGTATGATATGGCGCGAGTATCTTTGATACTCATCTTTATTTAGTTCGATTGCATCCAAATTTGGATTGAGCATGGTTATAAAGAAAAGCGCGGTCGCTGCCTTGTTCGAGAAGGTCAGCTTTATACTGTAAGCATTCTATTATATAGAACTTTTCCTTTGATGAATAATTAGTTTCTTATTTAGGTTGAAAAGAAACTACAAAGCTAAGATTATTTTGGCAGAAATATACTCAAAGAACGTTTTTTAGGGATTGCAGAATGGTTTTAAGTACTTTTTTACTGTTATTTTTGTGTCAAAATTAAATTGATGAAACAAAAATGCTATTTTGTTGGTCTTTGGGATCTATTTGGGAGTCTAATTCTGTTGCTCGCTCTCTTGCTTGGCAATAGTTTGCTCTAGTTTGTTGGAAGTCTTGGATCTAGTTGAATTACTACCGTAAAATCGGCGATCTCACCTGCTAAATCTCCCAAGTATTTACGAGCATAACCCCGATAGTAGTAGCCATCGGTATAGTCTGGTTTTATCTCGATGGTGCGATCTTAGTCTTTCAATCCTTGTTGCGCTCTCTGCCTAGTTTTAGATGGCTCGCACCGCGACCAAAATAAGCTGGGTAATAATCTTCATCTAATGAGATTGCTTGGGTAAATTGCTTAATTGCTTGGGGGAATTGGTCTTGTTTGTAGTAGGCTGCCCCCTGTTGGTAATATTCGTCTGCGGATTTGACTTGGCAATCATTGGGGGTATAAAAGTCTTCTATCTCTAGTTTATTCATTCCCGCACGGATTATTTCTTCCCAATTGATACTCATCGCGATTGTCTGTAAATATTCATTTCTTTCGTATATTCTAGTATATTTTTTGGGCTTCATGCGATCTCGATCGCACTT
>CAYXWE010000985.1:0-1802 GCA_964468145.1 uncultured Pleurocapsa sp. | reverse complement strand
GGTTTTTTTCTACTTCCCAAGTTTCTCTATCTAAGTTGGGAGGGACAACAATCGCATCATATAGGGTTGCTTGTTGTTTCTGAGGATGAGGACGCAAAATTCTACCGCGACGCTGAATAAATTGACGGGGGTTGCTGCTACTTGCCAAAATTACAGCGGTTTTGATTGCAGGTATATCTATTCCTTCATCTAAACAACGAATGGCTACTAAACCTTGTAATTCTCCCGATTCAAATTTTATCCGTAAGTTTTCTCGCGTCTCTAAAGGTGTATCTGTAGTGTAAATATTGACGCGATAGCCTAGTTCTTTTCCTAGTAGGTGAGTGACTGCATCGATTTGACGGATGTTATTTTTTAGATAACCATCTCCGCAATAAAAAAGAGTATGAGTGGTATCTAGTCTTGATGACATTAACTCTTTGAGAGCAGTTAATTTATGGGCCGCGGTAGCGATTAGGCGCGATCGCTTGGTTAATAGAGAAGTTAAATTATTATTATCTTGCAAACTAGGATTTTTGCTCAAAATCCAGCCAATCTGTTTGGTTAATTTGGCATAAATGCTGGCTTCATCTGCGGTTAATTCTACAAACAGGGGATAGTATAAATAATGAACTAACGCGCCTTGTTTGATGGCATCGGCTAAAGTAAATTCTGGCTGAATTATCTCACCAAAATAATCGAGTAACGCTTGAGTGCCTACTTCGTCGTATTGTCTTTCGGGAGTGGCACTTAAGGCTAAACGCAAGCCTATGTTGCGGGGCAAACTAGATTCTAAACGATGAGAACCCAAATTATGAACTTCATCACCAACAATTAAAGTTTTGGCAGGGAAATATTTAAGCTGAGACTGCATTCCCTCGCTCATTAATGTGGAGTTAGTCACAATAAAAGTGAGAAAAGATTGAGGGGAATTGTTTAAATTGTATAGTTGATTTGATAATTCTCCTTGCCAATCGCCAACGCGATTCATCCCTAAGATCGGCTGAAGATTGAACTTTTGGCACTCTCTAAACCACTGATTGACTAAATGGCGGTAAGGACAAACAATTAGTAATACTTGCAGTCCGATTTGTTGATAAAGTTCGACGGTGATCGCCAGAGCGATAATCGTTTTACCGCTACCCGTTGCCATTTTCAAAGTACCTCTACCCTTATTCTCCAACCAGTTAGCTACTGCCCGATCTTGGTATTTTCTGAGGCTGAGATTGGCAGGAAATACGGGAATTCTTGGCTTGGTGTATTGGTAACTAGAGCTACTTTCTTTTAGTCTGCGGACTCGATGGCGATCGCGATATACTGCTGCTAGTTTTTTCCAGTCTATGTAATCCACAAATTCAATAGCTATTAGCTTGCTTGCCATTAGCTAATAGCTTAAAAGCTAATAGTTTTGAAGCAAGCATTATCTGTTGGTATCTAAAAGACAATGCTTGTCTGCCCTTCCATTTTCAATGGTAAATTCTAATCGTTTTCCCAGTTAGGCACTCCCACAAGATCTATGATGCGATCGCGCAGTAAGTAATCGTGTCTTTCTAACTCGCACTCAATTTTACTCCAGTATTGTGATGGTAGATAATCGCATAAAATTCTCAATGGTTGATCTAGGGAAATAATCCCCACTTCTAACAGAGTGCAAACCTCTTCGCGAATAGTAACCAAGTCATAGCGTTTGGTAGATGGAGTGGATATCATAAATATTACTCTACTTGACGAACAAAATTTAATTCTGCATTGATTTTTAGTAATTAAATAATGAGTGGGAATATATTTCAACAGTCATTACTTAAATACTTTTTAAAACACTT
>CAYXWE010000984.1:0-1802 GCA_964468145.1 uncultured Pleurocapsa sp. | reverse complement strand
CTTATAGCGTTTACCGTCACCAACTACCCGCAGTTCAATCCCTTCATAGTCTGATAAATCCAGAGGGGTAGAGAAATTGCGAGTACGTACCGAAGCAAAACCACCATTATTATCTGTAGAGACAATACCCGAAAAAATCGCCCTATCATCTCCCAAGCGAATATTACTTTGGCTGACTCCCCCCATCACCACATCATCTACCGCCCCCCAAGCTTCTTTAATCTCCGCATTAGGGTTGGTAAAGTCAAACAGCACTTTATTATTAGCAGCAGGGATATATTGAGAAATTACTTTAACTAGATTTTTAATTCCCTCATACTCTACTAATTCTGGAGTATCGACTACTTCGGGCAGATAGAATTTAATTCCCTGATAGTATTTTTCTCGCGTGGGAGTATCCCCTTCCACGGGCTGTACTTTTGTCCCCGTACAGCAAATTACCGCCCTGACTCCTTGCATCATTGTAGGCGTGAGAGTTTCGGGAATAGTAATATCGGCTTCAAATAAATCCACCCCATCGCCTAAGATACTTTTTGCTCTAGCTGCATCTCTTACTAAAGCCCGTACTCGATAGTTTTGCGCCAATAATTGCTTAACGACTCTTTTACCAACTCCACCCGTTGCACCAGCGACTAAAACTGTCGTATTCATTTTTTGTTTATTATTATTTGCTCGATTTGGTTGAAATATCTTTTGCCAACAATTAATCCCAGGAATGATTTCAAAATAAGTTAGAGTCTGCCACAGTCTGCGGAACTCCCAATTAGCCATGGTTTTGCCTCATTAAAATTTGGGACAAATACGATTATTGTTATTTGTCCGTTGTTTACTGCAATACTTGATTTAATTTTCCGCTACGATAGCCTTCCAAATCGAGAGTGACATAAATAAAGCCCAAGTCTTGAAAAGCTTTAACTAACTGGGGCAAATCTACATCCCTTACAAAAGCTTGAATATCTTCGGCGGGTAGTTCAATTTTGGCAGTATCTTCAACCGATCGCACTCTGAGGTTTTGATAGCCCAACTGACGCAAATATATCTCTGCCCTACCTACCCGTTGTAATTTGGTGACTGTAATAGATTCGCCATAAGGGAAACGAGAACTAAGACAGGGTTGGGCGGGTTTATCCCACCAGGCTAATCCCAAAGCGCGAGAAATCTCCCGTACTTCGGGTTTACTAACTTTTATTTCTGCTAAGGGCGATCGCGCTCCCCTTTCTTTAGCAGCTTGAATTCCTGGACGATAATCTTGCAGATCGTCAGCATTCACCCCATCAATAACATAAGGATAACCCCGCTGGAGGGCAAGAGGTTTGAGAGTATCATGGAGTTCGCTTTTACAAAAATAGCAGCGGTTAATCGGATTTGCAGTGTACTCTGGATTATCCATTTCATGAGTTTCCACTAACTCATGTTTAATGCCAATTTGGGCAGCTTGAGTTTGAGCATCTACCAATTCTTCTGGAAGTAAAGAAGGAGATACTGCGGTGACTGCTAAAGCGCGATCGCCCAAAACATCGTAGGCAATTTTTGCTACTAAAGTACTATCTACCCCACCAGAATAGGCAATTAAAGCCGATTCCATATCTTGAAATAAATCTCTTAACTCTTTTAACTTGCGATCTCTCATCACTGGAATATGAATTACCTGTTTTTATTTATAGTATTATAAAACTTTGTTAATGTTATAGACAAATATAGTCAAACTTTATCTATAATACTAGACATGAAGTTAAGCGACTATGCTAAACAGCAGGGAATAAGTTATCGCACTGCTCATAGAATGTGGAAACGAGGCGAAC
>CAYXWE010000983.1:0-1803 GCA_964468145.1 uncultured Pleurocapsa sp. | reverse complement strand
ACCATCGACAAATGTTCCCCCAGCCATAACTAACTGGCTTTCATACCCAGGCATCTCCCCAGGAACGGGTTCTACATAGGAATCTACAGGGGAATGTTGTTGAATTGCTTTACAAAAGGCGATTAATTTAGAGCGCGAACCTAATTGAATTGCCTGAATAATATCTCGACGAGGGGCGAAGGGCGAGGGATTGACGGGATATCCTAACTGTTCAAATACATAGGCAATCAGATGACTGCCTTTAAGTGCTTCCCCCACCATTCCTGGGGCAAGAAATAGTCCTTGATACATCAAACGATTTTGATCTAAAGTTGCTCCGCTGCTGCTACCGATGCCAGGGGCAGTGAGACGACAGGCTGCCATCTCAACTAACTCTTTCTTTCCTGCTACGTATCCTCCTGCTGTGACTATTGTTCCCCCAGGATTTTTGATTAAAGAACCTGCCATGAGGTCTGCACCCACCGCTGTAGGTTCTAGGGTATCGACAAATTCACCATAACAATTATCTACAAAACACACTGTATGGGGATTTTGCTGCTTGACTATCTCTACGATCTTCTCGATCTCGGCCATAGATAAACTTTTTCGCCAAGAATAGCCACAGGATCTTTGAATCAGTACCAAACGAGTTTTGGGCTTTACTGCCGTACTCAAGCCTTCCCAGTCAATTGTCCCTTTCTCAGTCAGATCCAACGAGCGATAGTCGATCTGAAAATCTTTGAGAGAACCTCGATTTTTACCCCGCAAACCAATTACCTCTTCTAAGGTGTCGTAGGGTGCGCCAGCCACCGCTAACATTTCGTCTCCTGGTCGTAATACTCCATACAAAGCACTGGCGATCGCATGAGTACCAGATACATACTGAACCCTTACTGCTGCTGCTTCTGCCCCCATAATGCGAGCAAAAACCTTATCCAAGGTATCCCGCCCCAAATCGTCGTGTCCGTAACCGCTAACGCTGGCAAAATGCTGGACTCCCACGCGGTAATCTCGATAGGCAGACAAAACTTTTTTCAAATTTGACTTGACCTGAGTGTCAATACCAGAAAAAATCTGTATTAGTGCTTTTTCTGCTTCTACGAGTAGATCGGTAGTATTCATATTCTTGAATGGGATACTGGTTTTACTCTTTTAACTAGTTTCCATTGAATAACATTTTTTGAGGTCAGTAAAAAAAGAAACTTCTATCTTTATTTTCTGTCTTCTATTTTTAATAGTGTTTGTTCTCAAAACACATAGATATTGCATTAAGTTGATACTTGGATTATTAAATGACAGTTGTTACATCAGAAAAAATCCCTCCTGCATGGGGAACGATTATCTACATGGCCATAATTCACTTTATGGCTTTATTTGCTATATTTCCGAGCAATTTTAACCTCCGGGCTTTGGCGGTTGCTTTTGTGCTTTATGTTATTACTGCAGGGGTAGGGATTACTTTGGGTTTTCATCGCTTAATGTCCCATCGTAGTTTTGAAGTTCCTAAATTATTAGAATATTTTTTAATTTTTTGCGGTACATTAGCAGGTCAAGGCGGCCCGATAGACTGGATTGGACTACATCGCATTCATCATAAGTATTCTGATAAAGAGCAAGACCCTCATAATTCTCTTAAAGGTTTTTATTGGAGTCATTTTGGTTGGATGTTGTGCCAAAATCCAGCTAATGAATATATCAGTCGCTACACTAAAGATATATCGGGCGATCGCTTTTATCAATTTTGCCAGTACGGCATGATTCCCATCCAATTAACCTTAGCTGCTATTCTTTATTATTTTGGCGGTGTACCTTTTGTAGTTTGGG
>CAYXWE010000982.1:0-1809 GCA_964468145.1 uncultured Pleurocapsa sp. | reverse complement strand
ATCTAGATCTTTTTCTTTACCCAAAGACTCCATAATTAGCTGCTGCAGATAGCGACTAAACAATAACAGACTATCTTTGTAAGGCAAAATCACCATATCTTTCTCACCTCTACCATGTCCTGCTGTATACCAAGCCATTGCTAATAAAGCAGCAGGATTATCTTTCAGGCTATGTTTGCGAGTTAAGCCATCCATTGCTTTTGCTCCTTGCAACATTGCCCTAATATCGATTCCCTGTAAGGCAGCAGCCACCAAACCTACTGGGGACAGTTCAGAAGTCCTTCCTCCTACCCAATCGCGCATGGGAAAAATCGCCAACCAACCTTCTCTTTCGGCGATCGCCTCTAGCTTACTGCTTTTTCCTGTAATAGCAAAAGCATGGGCAGCAAAATCCAGGTTACGATCTTGATATACTTTCTTAACCTCCAGCATTCCGTTACGGGTTTCAGGAGTACCGCCAGATTTAGAAATTACCGATACTAAGGTTGTGCTAAGGCGATCGCCAATACCTGCCAAAACTTTATCAATACCCGCAGGATCGGTATTATCAATAAAGTGAATTTTTAATGGGGCATCTTCGGGAGCTAAAGCTTGAGCTACAAATTGAGGGCCTAAAGCAGAGCCACCAATACCAATAGAAAGGATGTCGGTAAACTTACCACCACTAGGAGGATGAATTGCTCCACTGTGTACCTTCTTTTGAAATTCGATAACGCTGTTGTTAGTATCGATAATATCCTGTCTTAGTTCCTCTGTGGGAGCTAGTTCTGGGTCGCGCAGCCAGTAGTGACCAACCATCCGATTTTCGTCAGGATTGGCGATCGCTCCTGCTTCTAAAGCCTCTAAATCTTTAAATGCTCGCTCGAATTTAGGTTTTAACTGTTCGATTAGAGCGTCATCAAAACCAATACGACTAATATCTAAATAAAATTCTAAATCTTCGTTGTAGTAAAGCCAATCTTGATAGCGTTGCCAGAGTTTGAGATTGTCCATAAGTTTTTAATGTCAGCGCGAACTATAACAGTAAGTTTAGTAGAAGGCTCTGGGGTTTTTACATCGTTTTACATTTTCTTTCCATCAACAAGGTTCGGGGATCGCAGACTGTTGGATCTTATCAATCGAGCCAGCTTGCAAAGTCAGTAGCAAAAGTCCCTGTAAATATAGAGGCGCGAATTTGTTGAGTAAAGCGAATTAGCTCAGTAACGTTGTGTAACGAGAGCATGATGTAGCCCAGCATTTCTTGCGATCGCACTAAATGATTGAGATATGCCCGACTAAAATTTTGACAAGCATAACAATTACAATTTTCGTCTAGGGGTTGATAGTCTCGTTTGTATTTAGCATTTTTAATGTTAATTCGTTCGCCCTTGACCAATGCAGTACCGTGACGACCAAAGCGAGTGGGAATTACACAGTCAAATAAATCTATCCCCGCAGCGATCGCCTGTGCCATTTCTCGATAAGTACCCACGCCCATTAAGTAACGGGGTTTGTCTTTGGGTAACAAAGGTGCGGTGTGCTTAACTGTTGCATTAATTAATTCTGGTTCTTCTCCTACACTCACCCCACCGATTGCATATCCTGGTAAATCTAGTGCGCTCAACTGTTCTACTGCTTTACTTCTCAAGTCGAGATAAACTCCTCCCTGGACAATACCAAACAAAGCCTGGCGATCGGTATCTTGATGGGCTGCTACACACCTGGTTAGCCAGCGATAGCTTCTATCTGTAGCTGCTGCTACCTGTTCTTTGGTGGCATCAGCAGGAGGACATTCATCAAAGGCCATCATTACATCTGCACCCAAAGAGT
>CAYXWE010000981.1:0-1814 GCA_964468145.1 uncultured Pleurocapsa sp. | reverse complement strand
TAATAAATTTATCAAATTACCTCGACTCATTCATTTATGCTTTTCTCTAACTGGTCTTTTCTGGATGGAGCAAAAAATGAATGGTCAAACTAAATTGGGATACAGAAGAACTAATTGAAAATTGGACGCTCTTGCCCCAAGAACTTGAATTAGTCAAAAATAAGGTTGATGCCAATCAAATTGGTTTTGCTGTTTTACTGAAATATTTCCAAGTTTTTGCTCGTTTTCCTGAAGAAACTACCAAAATACCAGATACTATTATCTCTTACATAACTTCACAGCTAGAAACCGACACCCAGTTATATTCTCAGTATAATTGGCAAGGACGTTCTATCAAAAATCATCGTGCAGAAATTCGCGCTTTATTTGGCTTTAGAACGGCTACAATCTCTGATTCAGAAGCAATAAGTAAGTGGTTAATCGAGAAAATTTTACCGAACGAACAAAGATTTGAATCAGTTGAGTCTCTTATATATCAAAGATTTCGGGAATTACAAATCGAACCAATAACTCCCAAACAAATTGAACGTTTAATCAAAAGTACGATTCGCCAATACGAAGCTGATTTTTGCTCCTCAACTCTAAACCAACTTACTCCAGAAAATATCCAACAGATCGATTTTCTTCTTTCCACAGCAGAAACAGAAAACGATGAATCTATCTCTCAATCAGACAGAAAGACAAAAATGTCAGACTTCGCTTTCCTCAAAACCGACCCAGGAGCAGTGGGATTGGGCAGCTTCTTAACTGAAATAGCCAAGCTCAAACGCATTCGTGCTGTTGGATTGCCAACTGATTTTATGATGGGAAGCTCGTCTAAACTGGTCAAAACCTATCGAAATAGAGCAGCTACAGAAACGCCCTATCTTCTCAGACAACATCCCCCTGCTATTCGCTACACCCTAATGGCAGCTTTTTGTATCCAACGTAGCCAAGAGATTACAGATAGTCTAATTGAGATACTAACAACTATCATCAAACGCATTGATAACAGAGCCGAAAAACGCATTAATCAAGAACTAATTGAAGAATTCAAAAAGGTTTCGGGCAAAACAGGCTTACTATATCGAATTGCTGAAGTATCCATTGCTCAACCCTCTGGGACTATCGAACGGGTAATTTTTCCTGTGGTATCTCTCAAGACTCTCAAGGACTTGGTTGCCGAATACAAAGCAACGGGGTTGGCTTACAAACGCAGGGTTCACAATGTGATGCGAGCTTCCTTTGCCAATCACTACCGTCGCATGATTCCCCAATTGTTAGAGGTGTTAGAATTTCGCTCTAATAATGACATTCATCGTCCTGTCATTGAGGCATTAGAGTTATTGAAGAAGTACGCCCATAGCAAAGCTAGATACTATGATGCCTCTGAAGAGATACCCATCGATGGTGTTCTCAAAGCTGGTGCGAAAGAAATCCTGATGGAAACAGACAACGACGGCAACGAGCGCATTAACCGCATCAATTATGAAATCTGCGTCCTCAAAGCCCTTAGAGAAAGACTATGCTGTAAGGAAATTTGGGTAGTAGGAGCTAATCGCTATCGCAATCCCGATGATGATTTACCCACTGATTTTGAAACTAAACGTCAGATTTACTATCAGGCTTTAACCCTCCCTGAAGATGTAGAAACTTTTATCTCTGGTTTACAGCAGCAGATGGAGCAAGGGTTAGAGAAATTAGACAAGGTAATACCTAGAAATAAGGACGTAACCATTGGAGGCAAAGGAAACAAAGGTTTTATTCGACTCAGCCCTTTTGATGCTTTACCTGACCCGATTAATCTCAGACATCTAAAGGGAGAAATTAACCGT